>CANRJL010000073.1 GCA_947630935.1 uncultured Bacilli bacterium
ATCAGAGTCATAAAATTCTCTAATTGGATTTATATAATGTTCTCTATAAATCATAGTTATTCTTCACCTCAATAATATTATACTGAAATATTTTATATTTGTCAATAAAATGTTTCAGTATAAATGAAACTTTTTTAAAAAAGTAGTAAATCTTTCACTATTTCCATTCTATGTTCTAAAATGAAAAATCTCTTAATATAAATAATAATAAAAATTTATATTAGGAGTTTTTGTGTATGATAGTAATTCATAAAAAAAGAATACAAATAATGGCTTTAGGATTGTTAATTGGAATATGTGCTTTTGCAATTCAAACAGGGAAGAAAGAAGAAAAAGAAAATACAGTGCCAACTACCGCAACGCCGGTATCAGGAAAAACAATTGTGGTAGATGCAGGACATGGCAAACCAGATGAACGGTGCAGAAAGTAGTACCGGTGTTACAGAAGCAGAAACAAATTTAAAAATTGCATTAAAATTACAAAATTTATTAGAAACCAGTGGAAGTACAGTTATTTTAACACGTTCTGATGAAAATGCTATTTATGATTTAGACAGTAAGACATTAAGACAGAAAAAAGTTTCTGATATCCATAATCGAGTAAAAATAGGAAATGAATCTAGTGCTGATATTTTTGTAAGTATTCACTTAAACAAAATTGCTCAACAGCAATATTGGGGTTGGCAATGTTTTTATAAAAATGGAAATGAAGAAAGTACAAAATTGGCAAAGCAGATTCAAGAAAATCTAAATGATGCAATGCAAAAGGAAAATAAAAGAGTAGCTATGAAATTAGATACAGCGTATATCATAAAGCATGTTGAAATTCCAATTTCTATAGTTGAGTGTGGTTTTTTGTCCAATTTAGAAGAAGAAAAACAATTATTGCAAGATGATTATCAAAATCGATTAGCGTGGGGAATATATAACGGAATAACAGATTATTTTTACAATAAACAATAATTTTTCGATATGAGTTAAATATTCTCGGAAGAAGAAAATCCCTGAATAATAAATTATTAGGGATTTTTTATTTTTTATACTTCATATTCATCTATTTGGCAGTTTTTTATTCTAATAACTTCTTCTGGCTCTGTTGGTAATCCATTAAAATACCAATTTGCGCTCCTTAAGAAAAAACCATGTGTTACAATAAGTATAGTTTGTTCTTTATCTTTATATTCTTGTATTATTTTATCTAAAAAATTAAAAACCCTTTTTGTATAAGTCTTACAGTCTTCTCCTTTTTCTACTGGAACATTTTTGGTATAGTATCTTATTTCATTAAAAATTTCCTGTTCATTAGGTTGTCCCTCGTAAACACCTAAATTCCTTTCAATTACTTCTTCATCAATCAATATATCTAAATTATGATTTTCATTAATAATTTCAGCAGTTTTTATTGCACGTTTTAAAGGTGAAGATATTATAACATTTATAGGTGTATCTTTTAATTTGTCGCGCAAAACTTTAGCTTGTTCTATTCCTTCCTCATTTAGATCTATATCCGTTAAACCTGCTGCTCTCTTTTCGGTATTCCAATTTGTTTTACCATGTCTTACCATTAATAATTTCATTTTACTTATCATTCCTTTCAATTAAATTCTTTCAATTTCACTATTTTCATATGAAATAGCAGTGTTGATACTAGCTGTACTAGCATGTATATATTCTGTGTTTTCGCACCCAGTAACTTTTGCAGCAATTAATTTTCCTTTGTTATTACCAATGTATGCATAATAATGGGTAATTCTAATTTTGGCATTTATTTTTTGAAATATACCTTCATCATCGATAAAAGACATAGGAACATTTTTACCTTGATTAAACTCTTGTATTATGTATAAATGTTTTTTATCTTCTATTGCTGTTGTCAGCATTTCTAATACTTTATTTTTTCCTAGTTTATGTAAAAATTTTACTCCTTCTCCCCAAGAACTAGATGTTGAAAATCCACTTTGTTTTAGTACGTATTTTCTACTACTTTTACTTAGGTCTGCTAATCCCAAGGAGTTTTGTATTCCGCTTGGTAATCCGCCATCTACATGTTGTTCTTGTCCTACTATCCATGTTTTTGGTATTATTTTTCTTAAAAAATTATATGTACTGTTACCTAATTTTGATTGCAGGAATTGTATATATCGTTTATCCCATATAAAAGATAACAAAGCTTTTTCTTCAAACTGAGGTGTTGAAGTTGGGGTATATATATGTGATTTACTTATAAGTTCAGCTATATTTTTATCAGTAAATTGTTCATTTAAATAAAAAGCCCTATAAATTTCTTTGTTATCTATCGTGCTAGTTCCGATTTGTTTTGCAACCCATGTTTTACCATTACCAGAAAATACATTTTCTGCTAAAAAATCTAGTTGGCCTTTAAATGCTTTAACCTTATCACTATAAGCAATAGTTCCTGAATCTTTTACCTTAGGTTGTAGATAATTTTTTAATTCATTTTGAGGTATAATAGTGTCATATCCTTGATTACCATAAGCATTATTTAGAACTTCAGCAAGTCCTAGACCAAATGGACTTGTCTCAATTTCGCATACACAAAATCCAGAATCAGTCAAAATTAAATCCGGTCTTAAAAATAAATATTTTATATCTTGCACATTTTTTAAGGATTCAGGTTTACCATTATCTAAAAGTTCATGAACGCTTTCATTAGTCTTATACAATTCTATACAACAATCCATGTAATCGCATATTGCTTTTCCAATGTCTTCTATTTTTTCTTTTTCCTTTTTAGTCAATTTAAACGGTGTTGGACTAACACGAAAATTAATATTGTCCGAATTTTGAGTTTTATATTCGGTTCTTCTTACATTGTACATTGAATGTCCTTTGGTTTCAATTCTTAATCTATCTCTAATATCTATATTCATCACTCCTCTCATAAAACTTTATAATCAAAGTATACCATATATTATAAGGTTTATCAAGAGAATTAATTAGTAATATTCTTCAAATGAAGATAATATTTTGAATTAATAATAGCATAAACAAAAAACAATAATAATTTTTCTAAAAATTTTGCTTTTTAAAAATATAAGTGGTATAATAAAAAAGACAAAGAACACTAAGGAGGGAAAAAATGAAACTATTTGATGGATTAAAACGTGAAATGGACTATGCCATACAAGAAGCAAGAGTCAAAAATGGACCACTAAGTAAAGAGCAAAAAAGAAAAATAAAAAAGCAAATATTAAAAAAAGAAATAAAAAAATATTTTGCTATAGCAGGAGCAAGTATCTTAGCTATATTTGGTGTAAAAACTATAGCAGCCTTAAGTGAACCACAACAGCCAAAAGAAAATACACAAACAGAAAGTACGCAAAAAGAAAAATCTAATGAATTTAAAGAAAAACTACAAGTAGATAGTGAGACATTACAAGCACTACAAGAAACAGAAGTAGCGGAAGAATTAAATACAGTATTAGAACAAATTCAAAAACAATATAATAGCCAATATCCAGATACACCAATTGCTCTAGAAAGTCTTGGTATTATAGAATCTTTGCCACAATATTTAATCAAACAAGAAAATGAAGATGGAACAATTTCTTATTTGCATGAAACTGTGAAAGATGCTTCTACTTTGCCAGAAAATCAAACTATTTATGATCAAAAATTAGGACCAATATATGCGGTTGTTAATAAAGTAGACCATACAATTCTTCTATCAGAGGGTAGAGTTAATTATGAAACACAAGATATTAAAACAAAAAAAATAACAATAAATGGGCAAGAATATGTAGCTGGTGATAAACAAGTGCAAATGGAATTTGAAAGTGAAGCTGCCAAAACAGAATTTTATTTAGACTTACAACATAAATTAAATGAAATTGTAGAACAACAAGAGGAAAGATAATAATAATTTATAAAAATGCATAAAATTTCCACTCTTTGCAAACAATATGTAAAAACATATTAAGCAAGGAGTGGAATTTTTTTGAAAATCAATAAAATATTAAAAATAAATGGAACGTTACTGGATAAAAGTCAACTAGAGAGCCACTTACAAAAAATAGCAACTAATCATAATCTAACCAAAAAATCAGATAAAAGCACATATCCAGTACCACAAATGTTAGAAAATTTTAAAATTATAGAGCAAGTATATAACTTATTAAATGAGCATTTAAAGTTAGGAATCAGTATTCATCCTGCAGGAGAATGGCTTTAGACAATCTATATAGTATCGAAGAAACAGTAAAACAAATTCAAAAAGAATTAACATTAAAAAAATATACCAATTTTGTAGGAATTGAAAATGGAACATATAAAGGATTTGCGAGAATATATGTATTAGCGGCTGAAATTGTAGCATACACAGATAACAAAATTGAAAAAAAAGACTTAGAAGATTATTTAGCTAGTTATCAAACTAAAAAAACATTAAGTATGGAAGAAATATGGAATATAGGCATATTTCTTCAAATTGCTAAAATACAAAGCTGAAAATATTGTAGAGCGATTAATAGAAAACAAAACTAAATCAGAGCAAAACTTTAAATATAATACTACAATATTTACAGATATGAAATATCCTTTTATTGAATATATGTCCTACATCTTAAAGCGATATGGAAAAAAAGGATATAGCTATTTAAAGGTATTGGAAGAAGCAGTAGAAATGACAGGAACTACTGTAACAGAAGTCATAAAAAAAGAACATTTTGATATTGCAGTAAGAAAAGTATCTATCGGAAATAGTATAACAAGTATCAAAAAAATTCAAAGAATTAATTTCTTAGAAATATTTGAAAAAATAAATGGAGTAGAGGAAATCTTAAAGCAAGACCCAGCAAATGTATATGAAAAAATGGATGATAAAACGAAGGAATATTATAGGAGTAAAATTAAAGAAATTTCACAAAAAACTAAAATTTCAGAATTATACATTGCTCGAAAAGCATTAGAAATTGCAAACAAAGAAGAAAAAAAGAAAAAACAAAAGCATATTGGTTACTATCTAATTGATCAAGGAATCAATGAATTATATGATTCTTTACAATATAAGGTTAGCAGGCAAATGCTTTCAAAAGACAAAACAAAAGCTTATATATTGGGAATTAGCTGTTTTAGTATTTTAGTATCTATTCTTATCAGTAGTTACACGAAACTAAATTTCCTAAGCTTTCTTTTGTTTTTGATACCATCTTCCGAAATAGCTATACAAATAACTCAATATATATTAAGCAAAATAGTGAAACCAAAACTAATTCCAAAATTAGACTTTTCACATGGCATTGATGAAGAACACAAAACTATGGTAGTAATCCCAACAATTTTAGACAGTGCAGAAAAAGTTAAAGAATTAATGAAAAAATTAGAAGTTTATTATTTAGCAAATCAATCTGAAAATATGTATTTTACTTTATTAGGTGATTGTAGTGAAAGTGACCAAAGGGAAGAAGAACAAGACAAAGAAGTAATACAAGAAGGAGAGAATTTAACACAAAAATTAAATAGAAAATATCAGCAAGAGCAAGGAAAAATGCCAATATTTAATTTTATATACAGGAAACGTATATGGAATGAAAAAGAGAGTTCATATTTGGGTTGGGAGCGAAAAAGAGGTATGCTAACGCAATTTAATCAATATTTACTTGGAAAAATAAAAAATCCATTTCGCGTTAATACCTTAGAAGA
>CANRJL010000074.1 GCA_947630935.1 uncultured Bacilli bacterium
TGATTATTTTGCCCAAAATGCCTTACATAATTGTGACTTAATCGATTTAGAAGATATGTTACAAAATGGAACAAATATCAATGGCGTTATGATTGAAAAGCCTCATCGCTTTTTAACAGCAATGACTATAGCTACCCAATTAATTACAGCTGTAAACTCTAGTCAATATGGTGGCTGTACCATTACTTTAACACATCTTGCTCCATTTGTAAGAGATAGTTATAATCGTTATTTAGATAAATATCAAGAAAGAAAATTCAACAAAGCAGATTGTGAAAAATTTGCCAAAGAAGATTTAGCTAAAGAAATTAAAGATGGTGTTCAAACTTTCCAATATCAAATTAATTCTATGACAACCACAAACGGTCAAGCACCTTTCTTAAGTGTTTGTATGTATTTAGGCGAAACAGAAGAATACAAAGAAGAACTAGCAATGATTATTGAAGAAGTCTTAAAACAAAGAATTGAAGGAATGAAAAATGATAAAGGCGTATTTGTTACCCCAGCTTTTCCTAAATTGTTATATGTTTTAGAAGAAGACAATATTCATGAAAACAGTAAATATTGGTATTTAACAAAATTAGCTGCTGAATGTACAGCCAAAAGAATGGTACCAGATTATATTTCTGAAAAAATAATGAAACAATTAAAAATAGATAAAAATGGTAATGGACAATGCTATCCATGTATGGGATGTCGGTCATTTTTAACACCATACGTTGATGAAAATGGGAAACCTAAATATTATGGTAGATTTAATCAAGGTGTTGTTACTATTAACTTAGTAGATGCTGCTTTAAGTTCTGATAAAAACGAAGAAGAATTCTGGAAAATTATGGATGACCGTCTAGAATTATGTCATCGTGCTTTACAAATTCGTCATAAAAGACTTAGTAAAGCTACCAGTGATGTTGCACCTATTCTATGGCAATATGGTGCATTAGCTAGATTAAAACCAGGAGAATCAATTCACGATTTACTACATAATGGTTATTCAACAATTTCTTTAGGATATGCCGGCTTATATGAATGTACAAAATATATGACTGGTCATTCTCATACCGATAATGGTAAAGGTAAAGAATTTGCTTTAGCTGTTATGCGAAAATTAAATGATGCTTGTAAAATGTGGAAAGAAAAAGAAAACATTGATTACAGCGTTTATGGTACACCTATCGAATCAACAACATATAAATTTGCTAAATGCTTAAGAGACCGTTTTGGAGTTGTAAAAGGTATTACTGACCGTGATTATATAACAAATTCTTATCACGTTCCTGTATTTGAAGAAATTGATGCATTTGATAAATTAAAATTAGAAAGTGAATTTCAAGCTTTAAGCCCTGGAGGTGCAATTTCTTACATTGAAACTCCAAATTTAGCAAACAATCTAGAAGCAGTCTTAGAAGTAATCAAATTTATATATGATACAATTATGTATGCTGAATTAAATACAAAATTAGATTATTGCCATGAATGTGGCTACACTGGTGAAATTCTAATTGATGATAATCTAGAATGGTATTGTCCAAATTGTGGAAATCGTGACCATTCTAAAATGAACGTAGCAAGAAGGACTTGTGGATACATTGGTTCAAACTTTTGGAACAAAGGTCGAACTCAAGAAATCAAAGAAAGAGTAATTCATCTAGATAATAAGGATGCAATTTAAAAAATGAGATATAACAAAATTAGAAAAATTGATATATCCAACGGTCCGGGAGTTCGTGTCTCAATATTTATGCAAGGATGCTCCTTTCATTGTCCAAACTGTTTTAACCCTGAAACTCATGATTTTAATGGTGGCCTAGAATTCAATGAAGAAGTTATTCAAAAAATTCTTGAACTAGGCGTCAAAGACTACATAGCTGGCTTATCTATTCTAGGTGGTGAACCAATGCACCCTAAGAACATCGAAGCAACTACTAAACTTGCCAAAGCTTTTAAAGAAAAATATCCCAATAAAACAATTTGGATATGGTCTGGCTTTCTATTTGATAATTTAAAAGATAAAGAAGTTTTAAAATATATTGATGTTCTAGTAGATGGTCAATTTATAGATGCTCAAAAAAATTATAGCTTAAAATGGAAAGGTTCAGAAAATCAAAGAGTAATCAATGTCATTAAAACTTTAAAAGAAAACAAAATAATTTTATGGGAATAAACAAAAAGAACCCATAAAACCACGTCTAATTAAAAGACGTGGTTATTTTTTTATTTACTAATTAACAAGATTGACCAATTATTTGAACTTCTCCATACAACGGCTCATGGTTTTCATCTAAATAATCGCGAACCTTTGTAGTTTCAATTTTGCCATTTTTAATAATTAATTTATATTCTGCCAAATACTCCTTAGTAGAACACTTCATAGTAAGATAATAAATAAACTTTTCATGAATATCTATTTTAAAATTAGAATATAATACTTTCTTACCATCTTTAACTTCGTAATTTCTATCTCCAATATTATTATCATTAACAAAAACATGAGCTTCACTTAAACTACTTTTTGCCAACAAATCAGTAATTAAATTGCCATTTTTATCAATTATATAAGCATTAATTGTATCTGCAACATCAAACCCTACTTTTCGAAAATAAATATAATATTCTTCATTACTACTACTATCTTTAATAAAAGTATTATTCATTAAAATATTTTCATCTTCAACAATAGCATATTTTAATTCATTAAATGCAAGTTTTTGAGTAACAAATTCATTATCAAAAAGTTTATGGCCATCAAAATAAACTTCCTTTACTAAAGAATATGCTACATTATCTTCTTCCAAAGCACTTTTATCTTCATAATAATAAGTTAATAAAACATGTTTTTCATTATTTAATGTAATTTCATTTTCAGTCTCTTTCAAAAATATATAATCAGCATTTTTAGCTGGTTTTTGAATTTCTTCCTTTTCAACTTTATTTTCATTTTCAGTTTCTTCATTATCTTTTTGTTCTATATTTTCAATATTATTTTGAACTGGTCTTAGAGATTCAATTTTTTTATATGCCAAAAAATAACCACCTGCTCCAGCCAAGCCTAAAAGAAAAAGAATTCCTAAGATTTCCCAAAATTTTTTCATAAATAACTATCCCCTACACTAAGCATAACAAAGAATCTAATATTTTAAAAGATTATATATTTTATAAAAAAGAAATTTACATTTTTTTAACAAAGAAAAAGAATGACTTTATCTCATTCATTATTTAATAATTGCAAGTAATTCTGCTTTTTTCATAGTAGAATATCCTTTTATGCCTTGTTCCTTTGCTAAAGCTTTTAATTCAGCTAAAGAAAGTTTACTATAATCTTTCCCATCGTTAACAATTTCCTTAGTTTTCTTTTCATCAACAGTATTTTTTGTTGAAACTTTTTCCGAAGAATCTTTTACAACTTTTTTACCATTTTTTAAAGCATCTTTACTAATAGAAACTAAATCAGCAAAAGCCTCTTTATTATCTATAGCAATTTCAGCTAACATTTTTCTATTAATTGTTACGCCAGCATTATTTAAACCATTAATAAATTTAGAATAACTAATATCATTTTCCCGACAAGCTGCATTTATCCGAGTAATCCATAACTTTCTAAATTCTCTTTTCTTTTGTCTTCTATCACGATAAGCATAAGCTCCACTATGAAAAACTTGTTCTTGAGCAGTTTTGTATAAACGATGCTTAGAACCAAAATATCCTTTTGCTTGTTTTAAAACTTTTCTACGACGTGTTTTAGAAACACTTCCACCTTTAACTCTTGCCATAAATTCACCACCTATTAAATAACAGATTTAATTCTGTTAGCTTCTCCTTTACTTAATGTTCCTTTATTTCGTCTTTGACGAACTTGTTTTGCACTATCTTTACTTGTTTTATGATTTCCACCACTAGTTTTATAAACTAATAAACCATTTTTTTTCTTCTTGAAAACTTTACTACTAGCTTTATGTGTTTTCATCTTTGGGCCTTTAGCCATAATACATCCTTCTTTCTAAAATTATTTATTCGGTGCAAGAAAAATTGTCATAATTCTACCATCTTGTTTAACTGGAGTTTCAATATTAGAAATATCACTAAGTCGCTCAGCAAAGCGTTCCAAAACTTCACGTCCACGTTCAGGATGAGCCATTTGCCGACCTTTAAAACGAATAAAACCTTTTACTTTATGACCTTTCATTAAATATTCATGAGCATTTTTAACACGTGTTTCAAAATCATGAATATCAATATCTGGACTCATTCGATATTCTTTTAAATCTTTATTCGTTTCTCTTTGCTTTTTCATTGCTTCCTTTTGCTTTTTTTGTTTTTCATAACGATACTTATTATAGTCCATAATTTTACCAACTGCTGGCGTTGCTGAACCATTCATCAAAACTAAATCTAACCCAGCAAAAGAAGCAAGTGTCAACGCATCTTCACGACTTTTAATACCCATTTGTTCTCCATTTGGACCAATCACCATTAATTCTGAAACCTTAATTGCATCATTAATAAGTAACTCCTCTTTTTTACTTGCTATATAAATGCACCTCCATAAAATGCGAAAAGGCAGATAAACAAGTATCCACCTTTAACCTTAATAAAGAATAAACTCAAAAAAATTCTTAAAAAGCATTATAACCCAGTAATTAATCACTCAGGTGAATGTGGATACATTTCTTTCCTTTTCATAACAACATAAATTTTATACTATAAATCTATGCTTGTCAAGAAAAACATTTACAAATTTAACTACTTAAAACATAAGGAGAAGCACTACTTCCTGTCCCACCCGTTATTTTAACAGATGATTTTAAATAGACAACTTGATAAACATTATATGCACTATTAATTCCAGCACCACCATAAAAACCAGTGTTACTCATTAAAAGTGCATAAATAGTTGGTGTCAAAGAAGGTGCAGGAAAAGATGAAGAAAAAGATGAAATTGACCATGTATATTTAGCCGTAAACAACCAATCATTATTCATACAATCATTAGTATTATAAATACTTAAAACTGTTTTCAAACAGGTTGCTCGAACACTGCCACCAACAGCAAAACCATAATCACTTGGATACATTAACCCAACTTTACCTAACCAAGCTATTGTATTAGGACTTGCAGCTGCCCCAATTATTCCTCGTTCAGTTGCATAAAAACCACTAGCAGTTTTTTGGGAATTATCAAAACTGCCCAAATTCCACACTGCATTATCTATCAAAGAACTACTTGCTTCGCTTCTTGCTTGTAAAGTTTTATTTAAATCAGCTGGTCGTGCCCAATTGTTTAAGCCGTATTGACCTCCTGTTTTATCCCATGCATATTCACCAATACTTGCTGAACGAATTATTTTTATTCGACTTTCTCCTGCACCATTTTCTGTTGATTTTATATTATTCATTACTCCAATGATACGCCATGACTCACCATTAAATGTCACATAGTTATTAGGACTTGCTCCGATATATCTTAAATTATTTTCAAATGTTTCATCATAAGCCATTTCAGTTGTTTGACTTATAACTTCTTCTAAACATTCAACTCCAGTTTTTTTATTTGCTATACAATTTTTCATTTCTGTATCTTGATTTATAAAATATAAGGAACATCT
>CANRJL010000075.1 GCA_947630935.1 uncultured Bacilli bacterium
GTTCTGAATGTCATATCAAGCCTGATTGGTTGCTTATTTATAAATATGTTGATGATAAACTGGTTTTAGTTTTATTTACGATTGGTAGTCATAGCAAATTGTTCAGGTAAATAGTCCTATTGGTAGTATTTATTAGATTCTATCTTATTAATGTATAAGATCGAACTTTTATAGTTTAAACTTAACATATATAATCAATCCGTTCGGGTTGATTTTTTGTGTTTAAATAAAAAATTAACAAAGATAATCTGTGTCTAAATTGTGCATAAAATAATTAATTATTCCGCTAGAACATCATCAAACAACGAAAGATTATATAGATAACCAATACATTCATTAAATAACAATAATTTTCGATATACTATATTTTTTTAATTCTTCTTAAACAATTAGAAGAACACATATCATTACCATTGCTCCCAACATAATAATCTTTTGCCTCTTTTAAAGATTCTATTCTTTCACCTTTATTCCGTTCTAATTTATTATGAATACTATTATTTAATGCCATCAAATGGTTTTTAGAAACCACAAAAGCTATTTCATTAGACTTTCTTTTAGCTATAGGCTGATAATTAATCTTTACTCTTTTAATACTCATAAACTTTTCTCCTTCAAAATATAAAATTTATTCTTTCAAATAAAACTTTATCATCTTTTACTTATTTTGTTTTGAACATCTAAATATTTAACTTCTAAATTTTGCATCATAGCTAAATCAGTAATTTTTTTTATTTGCCAAGAAGTTGCCCCATTAGTGTAAAAACAATATAATGGTTTAATATTTCTCTTGCGATTATCAATTATTATTTCAGCAAAATTCTGCTTTTTTAAAATCTGTTTTTCAATATACTCTGGTAAAAACAATTTAGTATTATAAGGGTTTTCATAAAACAAATTTGTATCATCTAATTGCCAAGAATCGGGCAATCCATTTTCAACAAAAAAATCTTTTGTAACTTTCCAACTTCCAACATCTTTTTCACAAACTTCAAAAGCATTAGCTATATCCATTGGATAAACATAACCTATATTTCCATCAAAATAAGAAGTAATTATTTTTACATTTTTCGAATAAAAGCTTGTACATATTTTTTCCATTTGGTCATATTTCACAGCTTCTTCAGTTAACTGATGAATTAAAACCCCATTATTTTTAGCCGCATATTCTTGCCATAGTTTTTCTGAAACATTCATTAACATTTTTTCTTGTTTTAACACTTTTAAATAAGCCATTTTCAACTTATCATACTGATTTTTATTAATAGTTATTTGAAAATTCCTTAATTGTTCAAAAATGTCTTTTTCATTTTCTAGTCCTACTACATTAAGCATTACCCTTAATAAAGAATTTACATTCAATAAAGCATTATTAATTAAATCTTTTTCAGCAATATCTTCCCTATTATTTAACATCCCAATAGCGTCATAAATAGCTTGTGTACGTATTATTAAATATTTAGCATTTCCATAATATACCCCAATATCAACTTGTTTATATTTTATTTTTTGAGCATCTATCTTAGGTTTTAAAAAATCAATTATTTCTTTTACACTCATTTTTAAACCTAAACTATAATATAACAATAAATCTTCAATACTTGGCAATTCTTTTAATTCTGGATATACAGAATAACTACCATCTTTATTTTTTATTATTCTTCTAAATGCTACATCATAATAAAGTAACCATTTTAATTCATATATTTCATCTTCATGCAATTTATGTTGCCGTATTTCAAACAATTTATAAAAACACTCTATTGCTATATCACTAGCTAAATTATCTAGACCTTCTTTAACAAGTAATTTAAGAAATTTAACATATATTTCATGTAAACTAGAATCAACATTATCAATCTTTAAAATATAGTCATAAAAATCTTTATTAGTATATTTCATATTTTTTAGTATTTCCATTATTCCACCGCCATTTAAAATATTTAATATTTAAAGTTTAAAACTAAAAAATATTTTTTATTTCAACTTCATAACATATACTTGTCCTCTAATTTGCACTAGTAAATCTAAATGTTCTGCCAAAGATATCTGATTAGAAACTGCCAAAGCTAAAACATCTTTTAAATTATTAGGAGTAATATTTTGAACAGGCACTTCTTTAACATCCGAATTATTGCTATATCTTATCCAAACAAAATCTTGAAAAAAACTATTTATTCCTCTTCTAGTTTGATAATAATAAGACTTAGTATCTAATGATAATGATGCATCTATAACTAAAATAGTTTTATCTGCTCCATATGAAAGAGGATCAACTGTCAGTACACTTTGTAATTTTTGACATTTATCATTTACACAATTTTCATAATTATAAGTATAAGCATTTGTAATCAAAAATGATTTAACTTGCAATTGAGTAATACCTAACCTTGAATCAGAAAATTCCATTGTTTTACCTAAATTATAAGAAGCAACATCCTTTTTTTCATCAACAATATTATAATCAAGTCTAATATCTTTATAAACAGGTGTAACACCCATTAAAGTATTCTCTAAAGCTTCCAAAATTCTTATATTCATCGCTTGATTAATCATTGATTTGTCCAATTCATAAACTAATACATATACTCCACTAGACTGACTATCTATTTCCATATTTCTCGTATAAGGTATCCCTAAATCAGCAAAATAACTTCCTCGGTCTAAAACAGGCATTAACATATTATTATTAACTAAAAGCTTAAAATTTTCATAATCTAATCTTGCTTTTTTACTATTGTTATTAGTTATATTTAAAGAAACAGCCATATAATACTTGCCATTATCAAAAACCTTACCACTTAAATCCATATTAGTTAATTCACTATCAACTACTTGAATAGCTAAACCATTATGATTCATTCTTTGTGATTGCCCATAAGACCGATGATATACTCCAAAATTTAAATAAACAATCGTTCCCACACCAATAACTAAACTAATTAATAATACAAAAAAAGCAAATTTATACTCTAAAAAATAATACTTAAATTCCCGAAAAAATCTTCTAAAACCTCGTTGATATTTATATCTATTTTTCCCAATATTTAATTCAAATTCCTCATTATCAACATCTGTAACTTCAAATTCCCGCAAATCATCTTCAAAATTAAATTTTTTAACATCAAAACCAATTCCTCTTAAAAAAGAATAAACCAAGAAAAAAATCTGCGGAACATAAGAAATATAAGCTATATCACGATACATTCGAGCACCTTGAGCTGAAAAAGTAGTATCTTCTATCGTAATCATGGCATTATAAGTAAAAGTTGTTAATAAAAATAATAATAAATAAAAAATTAAAATTCCAAAATACAACCTTGTACTTTTTTCTTTTTGTTTCATTAATAAATAAATCATTAAAGAAATTAATATAATCAAAACTATAAATATATAAATAAAAATAGATATATAAGAGGCCGCAATATTTACTTCATTAGTTGTATAATTTGCATTTACATAATTGGCAAAAAAATGAGCAATGCCCACAGTTTTTATAAATATATACAAAAATAAAAGGCTTAAAATAAAATGAATAATTTTAAAATGTTTAATTAAAAACGCATAAGGCTTTCTTAAAACCATAACCAAAAACCCCTTCCTATTTATAATAAATATACCATAGGAAAGAAAAAAAATCTATAAAATAAAAAGCACTTAGAATACTAAATGCTATTTACGATGAACTAAAATTTGGCCTTCAGATAAATAAATAGTGTGATTATCTTTCAATAAATCCATAATGTTTATTTTAAACATTGAACAAACAGTATTTAAAGTATCTCCCTCTTTTGTTATATAGTAACTATAACCACTTTTTGGAATTAAAATTTCTTGCTCAGGATATATATAATCTTCCATATTAAGTCCATTCATACTTGCTAATAATTCAGGATTAACATTATATTTTCTAGCAATAGCATATAAACTATCTCCTGATACATTTTTTATGTAGTATTTTTAAATGTAAATATAATATCTATCATCTTATCTTGATAGATATAGATTTTTTCAACTAAATTTATGATTAATTCTCTAGTTGGGTTTTTAATTGATAAGAATTCATTAATGTATTTTTCTATTTTTTTACTATCTACTTTATTTGATTCTTGATTTTGAAGATTATTAATATACTTTTCATTATCATTTATCTCTTTTTTAATATTTTCACTTACTCTTAAATATTGGGATTCATCAATGATACCCTTTAATCTATCCATATAAGTTTTATCTAAATTTTCAGTTAGTTTATTATTGGTAAGTTCTAGCCTTTCAATTTGCTTTTTTAGTTTTAAAGTATTATCTTCAAATTTTATATTTCCTATAGAATCTTTTATTTTGTTTTTATCAAGATATTTATGAAAAACATCTTTAATGTTATCTAAAATTACTTTTTCTAACGTTTCATAATTATTTGTATGTGTAGTACAAACATGATATTTTGAATAAGTCCTATAATAATCACAAGTCGTATAACTTCTTCCTGTTTTATTTTGATATCTTATTGTTATTCGATGTTTGCAATCTCCACAATATAAAAGTCCATCTAATAAGTAAAATCTTTTCTTCTCTGGTCTTTTAACATTTTTAGGTAGTAGTGTTTGAATATAATTAAAAGTATCTCTATCTATTATTGCTTCATGAGTATTTTGGACAATGATATAATCATCAGGATTGTTTTTAACAGTCTTTTTAAGTTTATAATTTATCTTTTTAGTTTTTCCTTGAACTGAATCTCCTGCATAGATTTGATTAGTTAAAATTGCTTTTATTGTTGTATCAACCCATACACCTTTTTCCTGGGAAATACATTTACTACTACACTTTGTATTCCATACATAATTGTAGTAAGATGACGGTGTTTTAATTTTTCTTTTGGTAAGTTCCTGCGCTATATAATGATAGGTATTCCCTTTTAATGCTAAATCAAATATTAGCCTGACTGTTTTCGCTTGTTCTTCATTTATTATTAAATGATTTTTATTATTTTGATCTTTCATATAGCCAAAAGGACATCTACCAGATACGTATAAACCATCTTTCATTCTTGAATATAAACTTGTTTTAACTTTTTTTGAAATATCTTTTGCATACATATCATTCATTATAGCTTTAAAAGGTGCAATATCATTATTGGTATTGTCTATAAAAGTATCTATTCCATCATTAATAGCAATATATCTTATATTATTATTTGGAAAATACTTTTCTATTAATTCTCCTGTTCCTATATAATCTCTACCTAATCTTGACATATCTTTAGTAATAATCATATTTATTTTACCAAGTTCAATATCTTTGATCATCCTTTTAAAAGCAGGTCTATCAAAATTAGTTCCTGTAAATCCATCATCGACATATTCATCTATAATATTATAATTATTTTCTTTAACATATTGATTAAGTAAAGCTCTTTGACTAACAATACTATCAGATTCAATATTTCCATCATCCCTTGATAATCTTATGTAAAGCCCTACATTAAAACTACTATTCCCATTCATTAATTTATACTCCTTTCGCTTTGGGAATAATGAGTAGCCTCTAATGGTACCTCCTTATTTAAAATATTGCAAGTCATATATTG
>CANRJL010000076.1 GCA_947630935.1 uncultured Bacilli bacterium
ATCATTAAATAATTACTAGGACTCAACCACAATTCTTCAACCCCATAAGTATATTTTAAACCTTGTGCAACATCAATAATCTTCATTTTTTTATTTTTATTAATCAATTTCTTAGCAATTTGTTTTTCATTAGTTGTTCCATTATAAACAAAGAGGTTACCTTTACTATAATCATCTATTTGTTTAGTAGTTAATTCATAATTTTCAATATTAGCTCCATTAGGATAAATAGAATTAACACTTTGATAATTAGTATATAATGTCTCAACTAAAAATTTTATAGGATAAACAGTAGTATATATTTGGGCATTTTCTAAATCATTCCATTCAAAACAACCACTAGTTGTAAAAATAATTCCACATAATAAAATAATTGCTAGTATCTTTTTCATTTTAACTCCTTCTTTTCTAATGGTTGATAACCATAAATACCATTTGGCCGACATTTTAAAATTCTTTTTATACCTAATTTTATTCCTTTAAAACAGCCATATGTTTCAATAGCTTCACACATATACTCGCTGCAAGTTGGAATACATCTACAAAAACTATGAGAAGCTAAAGGGGTAATTTGATAACAGTGAATAAAAAAAATAAGAACTTTTTTCATCCCAACCACCTACCATTATTTTACTATAATTTTCATTTTTTGTCATTATAAACTTGACTTAGGGGGGGGGGTTATATGTTACAATTTTCAATAAGAAAGTAGGATATAACCCATGAAATTAAAAAGGTTAGAAAAATTAAGAAAGAATAAGAAAAAAATAATATTAGGAACAATTGCAATGTTATGTTCTTTAGGAATAGGCTTGTTACTAGGAAAAACATTTTCTATGTATCAAGTCAATAATGAAACAAATGACACTTACTTCTCATTTTATAATGGGACTACTTGGTTAGAAGAAATGCCCCAAAAAGGAAATGAGGATAATTTGGTCTTTGATAATGCTATATGTGATGATGGTTCTGAAATCGAATGGGATAATACCGCATGGGCACCTAGAATAACGAATTTAACCAAAGCTAAGACTAGATGTATATTGTATTTTAAGGAAAAAACAAACCCAAAATTTCCAGGAAGAGAAATTCCGTTAGCCGAAGCAGGAACAGACGGTCTATATGAAGTAGAACATAATACCTTAAGTGAAATAGATAGTAGTTGGAGCAAAACAGAGTATCGTTATGCTGGAGTAGACCCAGATAATTATGTTAGCTTTAATAATGAGATATGGCGAATAATTGGGTTAGTCAATGTGCAAACAACAACTGATGGTAGAGTAGAACAAAGGTTAAAAATAGTGAGAGCAAATGGCATAAGTGGTCAAAAAGATTTTTATGAATATGCATGGGATAACAGTACTTCAGATTATACCAGCAATTGGACAACAAGCAAATTAAAAGATATGCTAAATGGAATTTATTATAATAGTGATAAAGGGACATGTTATCGAAGCAGTCAAAGTGAATGTGATTTTAGTGGAAGCAGTTATAGTTTTCCAAAAGGGTTAGATGATACAGCAAAGAATATGATAGATAGTGAAGTCATATGGAACATTGGAGGATGGAAGAGCGCAACAGAAACAACAACAGATACATCTTATGAAAAAGAAAGGGGAACAACAACACCTAATTCATATCCAAATGTTTGGACAACAGCCAATGACCCAACATATCATAAAGGAATAGGCTTAATGTATCCGAGTGATTATGGATATGCAGTCGGCGGAAATGTTCGAAATACTTGCTTAAAAAGTTACTTAATGGATTATGATAGCAATAGCTGTTCTACAAATAATTGGCTAAAAGCAAGCAGTGGGTATCAGTGGTTATTATCTTCTGTAGATTCGAGTAATGCGCTATATATTTATTCTGGAGGTTATGTTTACACATACAAAGCCAACCGTACGGCTGATGTATGGCCTGTAGGTTATCTGACATCCTCAGTAACAATCTCTGACGGTGACGGAAGTTTTGAAAAACCTTTCATTTTATCACAGAATTAATATTATAAATGGAAAGTAGGATATAACCATGAAATTAAAAAGATTAGAAAAAATAAGTAGGAATAAAAAAAAAATAATATTAGGAACAATTGCAATATTATGTTCTTTAGGAATAGGCTTGTTACTAGGTAAGACATTTTCACTATATCAAGTGAGTAAAAGTTTTGAGTTTGTGAATGGTAAAGTAAATTACTATGGTAAAAGTGATGTATACTTTGCATTTTATAATGGTGATACGTGGTTAGAAGAAATGCCGAAGAAAGGAAATAATGATAATTTAGTATATGACCATGCTGTATGTGATAATGAAGCTGAAATAGAATGGGATGAAGATAAATGGGCACTAAAAGTATTAAATTTAACTAAAACAAAAACAAGATGTGCCTTATATTTTGAAATTTATATTTCAACAGCAGTAGAAGATATTATAAATTTAGCTAAAAGTGATACAACTAATTTAACTTATGATGGAACAACAGAAAATAATTTAAGATATATCGGAACAACTCCAGATAATTATGTGACATTTAATGATGAATTATGGCGAATAATAGGAGTAATGAACAATATTAAAACAACTGAAAGTGGTGCAGGTGAAAGCAGGTTAAAAATAATTAGAAATTCGTCGCTTGACCAAACAAAAATGTGGGATGAAATTGAATATCAATCTGGTAAAAATAATTGGGCGCGACCAGCAACATTAAATACGTATTTGCAATCTTTAAGCATAGCAAGTAATTCTTTAATAGATGATGCAGTCTGGAATATTGGAGCTGGCTATTCAGCTGATAATACTGCTAAAACTTTTTACACTCAAGAAAGAAGCTCATCTGGAAGCGGAGCATTATCTTCGGCAATTAAATGGACAGGTAAAGTTGGTTTATTATATCCGAGTGATTATGGTTTTGCAGTTGGTGGGACTGTCCGCGATACTTGTTTGCAATCAAATTTAAGTAGCTATAATTATGGTAATTGCACAAACAATAATTGGCTAAAAAAAAATATTGATTATTGGATGCTAACTCCAAACCGTAATACCAGTACAGAAGTTTATTTTTTTGATTCTCGAAATTACTTAAACAAAGGCAATGTAATATCGAAAAAAAGTATATATCCAGTAGTTTATTTAAAATCATCCGTTAGAATAACTGGTGGAAGTGGGACTACTGATTCGCCGTATACCTTAAGTTTATAATCTCTAAAAAAATAGATTCTTCTGCAATGGTTTGTTTTAGAATCTTTTTTTTTTGCCTTCTTTGTAGTATAATGAATTGGAAAGTGGTGAGGGTATGAATTTTGATTCTTTTTTTGCAAAGTATCATATTAAAATTAAAGATAAAAAATTAATGCAACAAGCTTTTACCCATAGTTCTTATTCTAATGAGCATCATACTGATAATTATGAACGTTTAGAGTTTTTAGGAGATGCTGTTTTAGAATTAGTAACAAGTGAATATTTTTATTTAAACACAAATTTAAAAGAAGGTCAAATGAGTAAGATTAGAGCAAGTTTTGTATGTGAAACAGCTTTAGCTACTTATGCTAAAGAAATTGGTTTAAATAAGTATATTCTAGTTGGTAAAGGACAAAAGAATAATGTTAATGATACAATTATTGCTGATGTTTTTGAAAGTGTCTTAGGAGCCATTTATTTAGATTGTGGTTTTACTATTGCTAAAAAATATGTTGATGATATTATTTTGCCATATATTAAAAAGAATGTTCATTTTTTAAAAGACTATAAATCTTTACTTCAAGAACTTGTTCAAACTGACCGTAAAAGTTTAAGTTATGAATTAGTTGAAGAAAGTGGACCAAGTCATAATAAAAAATTTGTTATGAATGTTGTTATTGATGGTATTATTTATGGGCAAGGAATTGGCAAAAGTAAGAAAGAAGCTGAACAAAATGCTGCATATGATGCCTATCAAAAAAGGGCGAAGTAGGTGTGATTTATGAAGTTAAAAAGTATCCGTATTAATGGTTTTAAGTCTTTTGCAGATAAAATTGATTTAGAATTAAAAAGTAATATTACAGCAATAGTTGGCCCGAATGGTTCAGGCAAAAGTAATATTGTTGATGCTGTTAGATGGGTTTTAGGTGAACAATCAATAAAAAGTTTACGTGGTTCGAAAGAAATGATTGATGTAATTTTTGCTGGCAGTGCATCTAGAAACCCTTTAAAAAGAGCAGAAGTAGCTTTAGAATTTGATAATCAAAGTCATTTTTTAAATACTGATATTGAACAAGTCGAAATAAAACGTGTTTTATATTATACTGGTGACAATGAATACTACATTAACAATGCTAAAGTTCGTTTAAAAGATATTACTAATCTTTTTTTAGATAGTGGAATAGGAAATGAATCTTTAAATATTATTAGCCAAGGTAGTATTGAAAAGATAGTTACAGCTAAACCAGAAGACCGGCGTATCATAATTGAAAGTGCTAGTAAAGTATTAAAATATAAAAATCGGAAAATAGAAAGTTTAAGAAAATTAGAAAAAGCTAAAGATAACTTAGAAAAAGTAGATTTAGTAATTGAAGAATTAGAAAATAATTTAGAGCCTTTAGAAAAACAAAGTAAAGAAGCTCAAAAATATTTACAAATTGCTAAAGAGTATCAAGAATTAGATGCTTGTTTAACAACTTATGATATAAAAATGTATAATGACCAATTAAAAGAATTACAAAAAGAGCAAGAACAGATAACAACAGAAAAATTAAAATTAGAATCTGCCAATACTAAAGAGGGTAGTTCATTAGAAATTCTTAAAACCAAAAATTTAGCTATTGAAGGAGAGTTAGCTAATAAAAATGAAAAATATCAAAGTATTATTGAGCAATTAGCTAAAATTGAAAGTGAAAAAACAATTCTTTTAGAACGCCAAAAATATTCAGTAGACCAAACCAAAGTAAATGAAGAATATTTACAATTAAAAGAAAAAGAAGAACAATTAAAAAAAGAAAGTGCTTTACAAAAATATGCAGTCGAAAATTTAGAAAAGAAAGTAAATGAGTTAAAAAAGCAAATTGAAACAATTGATGAAAAACTTATTGTTGAAGAAAATAAAAAGAATAATTTAGAAATTGTTTTTCAAAATAAAATTCGTAATTTAGTTACTTTAGAAAATCAAATTTCTTTATTAAAAAATAATATTGAAGAAGACCGGCGTGTGCCTACAGCTGTCAAAAATGTTTTACATAACCCCCGTTTAAAAGGAATAAATGAAACTATTGGCAATTTAATTAAAGTAGATAAACAATATGAAATAGCTATTGAAGTAGCCCTTGGTAATGCTTTAAATTATGTTGTTGTTGATAATGCCGAATCAGCTAAAGAAGCAATTAATTATTTAAAAGAAAATCATTTAGGAAGAGTTACATTTTTTCCTTTAAATGTTATTAAAAGTCGGTTATTGCCTTCTTCGATTTTAAATTCTTTAACTAAAATGGCCGGCTTTATTGGAATTGCT
>CANRJL010000077.1 GCA_947630935.1 uncultured Bacilli bacterium
GGTGAGGAAATGCCAAAGCTAAAATATTTAATAATAATATTTCTTTTAATAATAGCCCCAACCTTAAAAGTAGAAGCCAAAGAGCAAATATATACATGTAACTACGAAGGAGAAAACAAAAACAACAAAATAGTTTGTAATATCTATGATAATTATTCGCATGATTGTAATGTAACGGATGCTACAGGAAGTAATAATACCCAAATAGCCAATTGGACAGATAAAAGTGGAACAGGAATATTAATGCGAGATTATGTCAAAAATACCAAACAATGTCCAATAAATTTAGTAGCAACCAACAATAATGGAATGGAAGGGTTAATAATTTACGGAACAGATGGTATAGATTTAGCAAATAAATTAAAAGCCCAAAATCAAAAATTGGAAATATTTCAAAAGACAAGCGAAAATAAAAAAACAACAGAAAAAATAAGATGCAAATATGAAACAACCTATAATGCATCCAATGGCAAGAATACAATAATTTTAGAAAATGAAAATAATAGTAATTTGTTAACAAAAGGAACAATATCTAATAATAAAACAGTAGAATTTTATAATGAAGGAATACAAATAGATAATAACGAATGTCCAAATATAAGTATAGGTCAAAGTGCCTGGACAGGAAATTATATTATATATAAAAATAATGAATGTAGTAAACATTTCGGAAATTGTTCCAACACCTTAAAAGGCGAAAAAGTAGAAAGCGAATCATCAACTCCAAGTTTAATAGGAAGTAATGTCCAATTTGTTTTAAAAAATAGTAGTAACAACACTTGTAATTATGAAAGCTCAAATAATCAAACAATCAAAATAGAAAATAATAATTCAAGTCCCAGAGGAAGTTGTACAAATACAAATGGCCTATGTGAAGTTAAAATAACTGATGGTAGCATATTTTATCAAGAAGGCAATTTTTCATGTCCAAATTATATATATATAGAAGAAATACCAGAAGATCATGGTAATACAATAAGATATACCTATAATATAGTCGAAGCAGGCGATGAAAATGATCAAAACAGAGAGGGGCAAGAACAAGAAAACAAATGGGACCCCAATAAATTATGTGAAGATGAAGAAAACTGTAATATTGACTTAACAAAATTTTGTACCAACCCATATGTATCAAGGACATTAAAGTTTATAGGAATACTAATTTCAATAGTTAAAGTATTAGTCCCAGCCTTAATAATAGGGTTAGGAATAGTAGATATAGTAAAAATAATTATCTCAGGAGATAGCCAAGGAGTAAAAAAACAAGCAACTAGTATAATAAGAAGAGTCATAATAGGAGCAATAATATTTTTAGTCCCAACAATATTAAAAACAATATATAATGTTGTAGATAGCATAGCTAACGAAACAGAAATAAACGAAAATGTAAGTAGTGAACTAAATGTACCAAAGAACTTTAAAAACTGTGTAAATTGTATATTAGAACCAGAAGAATGTGTTTTAGACTTAACCCAAACAGATATAAATTATGTTGACCCATCATCACCAAGTACAGGAGGAAGTACCAGTTCAGGAAGTAGTTCAGGAGGAAATACTTCAAGTGGAGGAACTGGAGGTAGTTCCCAAGGTGGAACTACAACAGGAGGCAATACCTCAAGTGAAAAAATAGAAGAATATAGTTTAGAAAAAACAGAAGTAGTCATAGGTCATTATCGAAGTCAAATAAATACATACGATATAGTGATAAAAGATAAAAAAGGAAAGATATTAAGTAATAGTTTATTTGATTTTAAAAGTTCAAAAGAAGCAGTAGCAACAGTATCAAATAAAGGACGAATAAGTGCCCATTTTGGAGGTACAGCAACAATAACAGTAAGTCCTAAAAATAATACTAAGAATAAGCAAAAAATCAATTTAACAGTAGTAAATTCAATTTATACAAAAGTAAAATTAACTAAAGATATTAAAGCTGAAAATATTAAAACAGGTCAAGTAGTCTCGCTACGAAGTGGAACTCCTGGAATATTAAATGGTCCAGGACCTATAGCTAATGAAAGGGTTTATGAATTAGGTGATATCTTTAAAACAAGTGGTCAATATTATCGGGTAAATGTAAATGATACAAGACCATATAGCTACTATGTAAGTGCTGAATTAAGCAGAGAAATAGCTGAAAATTTTGTTAATACAGTTGGTTTCAGTAGTAATACTAGATATTTATTCTGGACCAATCAAGGGACTCAAAAAATGTATATGTTTACTGGTAAGCAAGGCAATTGGAAATTATATCGAACATTTACAGTTCAAACAGGTGATGCTTCTAGCCTAGTAAAACGTAATGGCGCTCAAGGAACAGGGGTTCATCTCAATTACTATGTTGTAGCTAATCAAGTAGATTATAATTATCAACCTCAATGTTATAATCGAGGAGTAATCTGGAAAATATGTAGTAAAGATAATCATCGTTCTAATTCATGGCATAATTTTGGATCGGGTAGCCCTTATCCAGGATCAAGTGGTTGTACCCGTTTTACTGAAAGTGATTTTTCTTGGCTAAAATCCCAAATCAACAATATAGCGGGAAGCCAAATAGAAGACTTCTAATATATTTATTTCATAAATTAAAAAAAACAGGTGATGATATGCAAAAACTAAAATATTTAATAATAATATTTCTTTTAATAATAGTCCCAACCTTAAAAGTAGAAGCCAGACATATAGCAAGTTGTGAATATATGGTACCAGTAGTCAATGAAAATGGGCAAACACAAGGAATTTCGTTAATAATGTATCTAGAAGATGATGGAAGCATAACACCAAGTAAAGAAAGTAATAATAATTATATTCCAGATGATACAGGAGCAACAATCGAAAATGGCCATATGTGGACATATGAAATAACTGGTTATAAAGAAGCATTATATAATAAAGCAACCAAAACAATCTCAAGTTGTCCTAATTTAACAGCAGGAGTAGGTTGGAATCAAGACCCATGATAATGTCAACATAAAAATGTAGGTTTTCCTACAAAATTATATTAGCCAAAACCTACATTTTTATGTTGACATTATCAACCCATCTAGGATAAGAATATATTATGGAAAAGCAGGCTCAGCAATAGCCGAAGAAGCTTTATATGTCGAAGAAATGACAGGAAAACAAACAATAATAGATAATAGTTTAACAGAAGATGAAAGAGAAGAACAAATAATATGTAGTCATAATAAAAAAATAGGCGAAGCATCATCATATCCAATCAAAATAACATTTTATTTAGATAAGAATAATGAAAGAAGATTTAAAGTAGAATTAGTAGAAAATAGTAATATTAATGCAAGTGCTAAATATGGTGAAATAGCAAGAATAACTTTAGGAGGAAATGACTGGAACTTTCAACTAGATAGTAACAGTGAAAATGTCAAAGATTTTTATGAATCAAAAGATAAATGTAATAACACCACTTTATGGTTAAATTCACCAGGAGGAACAGGACAAGCAATAATAACTAAAGTAAAACCAGAAGATGCCAACAATGCCGTCGATAGATTAGGAAATGACGATGGAAGTGATTATAATGAAGGTCAAGAAAACAAATGGGACCCCAATAAATTATGTGAAGATGAAGAAAACTGTAATATTGACTTAACAAAATTTTGTACCAACCCATATGTATCAAGGACATTAAAGTTTATAGGAATACTAATTTCAATAGTTAAAGTATTAGTCCCAGCCTTAATAATAGGGTTAGGAATAGTAGATATAGTAAAAATAATTATCTCAGGAGATAGCCAAGGAGTAAAAAAACAAGCAACTAGTATAATAAGAAGAGTCATAATAGGAGCAATAATATTTTTAGTCCCAACAATATTAAAAACAATATATAATGTTGTAGATAGCATAGCTAACGAAACAGAAATAAACGAAAATGTAAGTAGTGAACTAAATGTACCAAAGAACTTTAAAAACTGTGTAAATTGTATATTAGAACCAGAAGAATGTGTTTTAGACTTAACCCAAACAGATATAAATTATGTTGACCCATCATCACCAAGTACAGGAGGAAGTACCAGTTCAGGAAGTAGTTCAGGAGGAAATACTTCAAGTGGAGGAACTGGAGGTAGTTCCCAAGGTGGAACTACAACAGGAGGCAATACCTCAAGTGAAAAAATAGAAGAATATAGTTTAGAAAAAACAGAAGTAGTCATAGGTCATTATCGAAGTCAAATAAATACATACGATATAGTGATAAAAGATAAAAAAGGAAAGATATTAAGTAATAGTTTATTTGATTTTAAAAGTTCAAAAGAAGCAGTAGCAACAGTATCAAATAAAGGACGAATAAGTGCCCATTTTGGAGGTACAGCAACAATAACAGTAAGTCCTAAAAATAATACTAAGAATAAGCAAAAAATCAATTTAACAGTAGTAAATTCAATTTATACAAAAGTAAAATTAACTAAAGATATTAAAGCTGAAAATATTAAAACAGGTCAAGTAGTCTCGCTACGAAGTGGAACTCCTGGAATATTAAATGGTCCAGGACCTATAGCTAATGAAAGGGTTTATGAATTAGGTGATATCTTTAAAACAAGTGGTCAATATTATCGGGTAAATGTAAATGATACAAGACCATATAGCTACTATGTAAGTGCTGAATTAAGCAGAGAAATAGCTGAAAATTTTGTTAATACAGTTGGTTTCAGTAGTAATACTAGATATTTATTCTGGACCAATCAAGGGACTCAAAAAATGTATATGTTTACTGGTAAGCAAGGCAATTGGAAATTATATCGAACATTTACAGTTCAAACAGGTGATGCTTCTAGCCTAGTAAAACGTAATGGCGCTCAAGGAACAGGGGTTCATCTCAATTACTATGTTGTAGCTAATCAAGTAGATTATAATTATCAACCTCAATGTTATAATCGAGGAGTAATCTGGAAAATATGTAGTAAAGATAATCATCGTTCTAATTCATGGCATAATTTTGGATCGGGTAGCCCTTATCCAGGATCAAGTGGTTGTACCCGTTTTACTGAAAGTGATTTTTCTTGGCTAAAATCCCAAATCAACAATATAGCGGGAAGCCAAATAGAAGACTTCTAATATATTTATTTCATAAATTAAAAAAAACAGGTGATGATATGCAAAAACTAAAATATTTAATAATAATATTTCTTTTAATAATAGTCCCAACCTTAAAAGTAGAAGCCAGACATATAGCAAGTTGTGAATATATGGTACCAGTAGTCAATGAAAATGGGCAAACACAAGGAATTTCGTTAATAATGTATCTAGAAGATGATGGAAGCATAACACCAAGTAAAGAAAGTAATAATAATTATATTCCAGATGATACAGGAGCAACAATCGAAAATGGCCATATGTGGACATATGAAATAACTGGTTATAAAGAAGCATTATATAATAAAGCAACCAAAACAATCTCAAGTTGTCCTAATTTAACAGCAGGAGTAGGTTGGAATCAAGACCCATGATAATGTCAACATAAAAA
>CANRJL010000078.1 GCA_947630935.1 uncultured Bacilli bacterium
CCCGTACAGACTACCAATTTGTAATTAGCCCTTTAGTTAAAGGGTTTTTATTTTTTCTAGTTTTGTTTTTAATAAATTTGATAATTCATTGACATTTACAATTTGGGTTTTCATCGGCAAAAAGTAAAAAATATGATATGATGGTAATAGGATGTGAAGAAGATGAAAATCGCTTTAATTAATGAAAATAGTCAAAGAAAGAAAAATGATTTTATATATCAAGTATTAACTAAAGTGGCTAGTAAACATGGTCATCGTGTTTTTAATTACGGCGTATCATCGACTAAAGATTTATCATTAGACTATGTTGGAGCTGGTGTATTAACTGGTATTTTATTAGCAACACATGCAGTTGATTTTGTAATAACTGGCTGTCAAAGTGGGGAAGGCCTTATTTTAGCAGCTAATGCAATGCCAAATGTTTTTTGCGGCTACGTCGCTGATGCTGTTGATGCTGAATTATTTGTCAGAGTAAATGCCGGAAATGCTATATCTATTCCTTTTGGCAAATATTTTGGTGCAGGAGCTGAAATTAATTTAGAAAATATTTTTGAAAAATTATTTACAATCGAAGAAGCTTCTGGCTATCCGAAAGAAAGAAAAGAAATACAATATGACCAACGTAAAGAATTAAAGCAACTTCAAAAAATTGCTAAAAATAGTTTATATGATATTTTAGATAGAATAGATAAAGATTTTTTATATAATATAATTCATAATTCATATTTCGAAGAAAATTTTTTTGAACACTGTAAAGATGATATGGTCGGAGAATTATTAAAGGGTTTAATTGATTCATGGATATAAAGATAAAGTAGGTGAGATATGCAAAAAAAGAAAAAAATTATCAAACGGCGAATTAAATGGAAGCATTTTCTTCCAATTTTAATATTTATTGGAATAGTAATTCTAATATATTTAATTGGTCATTTAATTCCTATAAATCATATTATAATAAATGGTAATCATTATGTTTCAGATTCAGCAATTATTAAAAGTCTTGATTATCAAGAATATCCCTGCTTATTTTGTGTTTCAAATAAATCTCTTAAAGATACTTTATTGAAAAACCCCTATATTACAAAAGTTAATATTCAAAAAAGTATTCTTGGTGAACTTAAAATAAATATTGAAGAAGCTAAACCGTTATTTTATAATCGCAATAATAATCATGTTGTTTTAAGTAATGGTAATGAAATAATAGATACTCAAGTTTTAGGTATTCCTATTTTAACTAATTATGTCCCTGAAAATATTTATAAAAAATTAATTGAAAGTATGAAAAATTTATCAGAAGATACTATTTTATTAATAAGTGAAATTATTTATGAACCTTGGAAAAATGGTGATATTGTTATTGATGAAACAAGATTTTTTTTAAGAATGAATGATGGTAACCATGTTTATACTAATACTATTCATTTTGATAAATTAAATAATTATATGGATATTTATGCTACTTTAGAAGGAAAAAAAGGAACCTTGTATTTAGATTCTTCTAGTGATAAAATATCGTTTAGTTTGTTTTAAATATTAGAGAGAAAAGAAAGAAAGGAAAATGATAATATCTTAGTCAGTATTATATCTAAAATCTCTCTAGTAACTGACTATAAATATTTTTCATTAAAGTATTATGAATTATCATCAAAAAATGTTAGAAATAATCAAAAAAGAAGAAGAGAAAAAAGCAACTCCAACTCTTTTGTTGCATACTTGTTGTGCTCCTTGTTCAACTACTGTTTTAAAAAGATTAGCTAATAATTTTAAAATAACTGTTTTTTATTATAACCCCAATATTGATACAGCCCAAGAATATGTTAAGAGAAAAGAAGAACAAATTCGTTTTATTAAAGAATTTAAAAGTAATTTACCTATTACTATTTTAGATTGTGATTATGATAAAGAAAGTTTTACTAAAATGGCTAAAGGTTTAGAAAATGAACCTGAAAGAGGCAAACGTTGTTATAATTGTTATCAGCTTCGTTTAGAGAAAACTGCCCAAATGGCTAAAGAACATAATTTTGATTATTTTGCAACTACTTTATCTGTTAGTCCTTATAAAGTTTCTAGTTGGTTAAATGAAATTGGTAGTTATTTAGAAAATAAATATCAAATTTCCTTTTTATATAGTGATTTTAAAAAAGAAAATGGTTATTTAGAAAGTATTGAATTATCTAAAAAATATCATTTATATCGGCAAAATTATTGTGGTTGTTATTATTCTAAAAAAGAAAAAAAATAGAAAAGAACATGTATCTATTTCTTTTTTTTAAGACATTTGATAAAATAAAGCTAGAAGTTAAAGGAAAAGAAATATGAAGTATCTATTAGATGACATTTTATTGAATGTTGTAATAAAAAGAAAACCCAATAAAAATTTATATATGCGATTTAAAGATTCAAAGACAATTTTAGTCACTTGTAATCATTTTGTATTGGAAAAAGAAATCAAAAAGATTTTAGATAAAAATCAAAAATCTTTACAGAAAATGTATCAAATTAAATTAAAAGAAGAAAATGAAAATCAATTTTTTTGGTATTTAGGTCAAAAATATATTCCAGTTTATGAAGAAAGTATTGCAAAAGTTACTTTTGATGGTGAATTTATATATGCTAAAAATAAGCAAATGTTGACTAAATTTTATCAAAAAGAATGTCTACGGGTTTTTACAAGTGAAGTAAAAAGAATTTTGCCATACTTTTCTGCTATTCCAAAATTTACTTTAAAAATTAGATATATGAAAACCAGATGGGGCGTTAATAATCAAGGTAATAATACTATTACGTTAAATAGTGAATTATTAAAAAAAGATTTAGATTTATTAGATTATGTAATTATTCATGAATTATGCCATTATTATGAACCTAATCATAGCTCGCACTTTTGGGCTCATGTCGAACAGTATTATCCTAAATATAAGGAAGCTAGAAAGAGGTTAAGGCAATGATTGTATCTTTACAAAATGAAAAAGTTAAAAATTGGGTAAAATTACATGATAAAAAATATCGTGATAAAACAAATTTATTTTTAGTTGAAAGTAAACATTTAGTTTTAGAAGCTCTTAAAGAAAATCTTGTCAAAGAAATTATATTATTAGAAGGTGAAGATTTAAAAACAAACTTAAAGACAACTATTGTAAATGAAAAAGTTATGCAAAAAATATCTTCACAAGTAACCGTACCAACTATCTGTGCCGTCTGTCAAAAGAAAAAAGAAGAAAAGATTAAAGGTAATGTACTACTTTTAGATGATATTAGTGACCCAGCTAATCTTGGCACGATTATTCGAAGTGCAGTTGCTTTTAAAATGCCTAATATTATTTTATCTTTAAAATCAGTTGATTTATATAATGAAAAGGTTTTAAGAAGTTGTGAAGGAATGATTTTTCATGTTAATATTTTACGAATGAATATAGAAGAATTTATTTTAAATCATCCTGATTATACTATTCATGGAACTAAAGTAGATAATGGAGTTTCTCTAGAAAAATCTTGCTTTTCTAAGCAAAATAATGCTATTATAATTGGCAATGAAGGTCAAGGAATGAATAAAACATTAGAACCTTACTGTAAAGATTTTTTATATATTCCGATGGCTCATAATTGTGAATCATTAAATGCTGGAGTAAGTGCAAGTATTATTATGTATGAATTAAGTAAGGAGTCTAGCTATGAATAAGATATTTATTGGAGTTATAACAGGAACTCATGGTATTAAAGGGGAGCTTAAAATATTATCAGATTTTGAACGAAAAGACCTTGCTTTTAGAGCTCAAAATAAAATATGGATAGCCAATAATTTACATACAATTCGGACTCATCGTCATCATCAAAATAAAGAATTAATTACCATTGATGATTTAGAAAATATTAATGATGTCCTAAAGTATCGGGGCAAAAAAGTTTATATTGCTAGGACAGAATTACAATTAGATACTTTCTTAATGCAAGATTTAATTAATTTAGAAGTCAAAGAAAAAGATAGTAATCTGGGAATAGTCAAAGAAATTTATCAAACCAAAAATGGTTATTTATTAAAAGTTCTAAAAAATAAAGAATTTTATATTCCATATGTTCCTTATTATATAAAGAAAGTAGATATTTTAAACCACCAAATAGAAGTTACACATGCAAAGGAGTTAATCTTATGAAAATTGATATTTTAACCCTTTTTCCTAATATGTTTCAAGGTTTTTTAAATGAATCTATTATAAAACGCGCTATAGAAAAGCAAAAAGTTGCAATAAACATTATTAATTTTCGCGATTTTTCTCATTTACCTAATCAACAAGTAGACGATACCCCTTATGGTGGAGGGAGAGGCATGGTTTTAAGATGCGAACCAATAATAGAAGCTTTAGAAAGTATTAAAACAAAAGAATCTAAAGTAATATTACTTTGTCCACAAGGTACTCCATTTAAAGAACAAAAGGCTTTAAAACTAAGTAAAGAAAAACATCTTATTTTAATCTGTGGCCATTATGAAGGTTATGATGAAAGAATTAGAAATTTTGTTGATGAAGAAATCTCTATTGGTGATTATATATTAACAGGCGGGGAACTTCCAGCCATGGTTATAAGTGATGCAATTATAAGACTAATACCTGGTGTCATTACTAAAGATTCCTTTTTAAATGATTCTTTTATGAATCAAATGTTAGATTATCCAACATATACAAAACCTCCTGTTTATAAAGGTTTAAAAGTTCCTGATGTTTTATTATCAGGTCATCATGAAAATATAAAAAAATGGCGTGAAGAACAAGCTTTAGCAAATACGTTAAAAAGAAGAAAAGATTTATTAGAAAAGAAGGAAAATAAGGATGACTAATTATATAATTAAAAGAGATGTTCATAAAAAGACCATAATTGCCAAAGAATCTAAAACAATTCCTTATATTATAAAACCTAAATTAAAGAAAAGGACTAATATGCTTGATATTTCTGAAATTTATGTTCTAAATTCTCAATTAAAATCTTTTATTTGTCAAAAACAATTTACTAAAGCTTTTCAAAGATTAATGAATATTGTATATCATGTTATAGATGGTTCAGAAGATGATGCAGATTCTATGATTGCATTAAATGAAATTGAACATGCTAAACTTATCTTATTAGATGAATATGTTAATTATCTTTCTAAACAAGAGATTAAAAAAATGCTGAAGAAATTAAATTATTTAGAAGAAGAATTAAAAAAATATATTATGCAAATCAATATTCGCAATAATTATCTAGATTATCTTAATCAAAATTATGAAAATACCAAAGGAAAAGGTCGGTAATAGTTTTAGATATTTTCT
>CANRJL010000079.1 GCA_947630935.1 uncultured Bacilli bacterium
TCAACATGTGGCAAAGGAGGAACAAATGCCGCAACATGTATTAAAAATGAAGCAAGTAAAGATACCACCAATTTAGCAAATGATAATACAAGTGATAAAAATATTCGCTATATTGGAGCAAGTCCCAATAATTATGTGCGTTTTAATAATGAACTATGGCGAATAATAGGGGTCATGAACAATATTAAAACAAGTACTAGTGGTACTGGAGAAAGTCGGTTAAAAATTATAAAAGGCGAAAGTATTGAAAATTTTGTTTGGGATAGTGGTAATAGTAATGATTGGTCTACTGCAACATTAAGAGAAGTGTTACATCATGGAAATGAAGCTAAATCAAATTTGATAGATAATGCTGTGTGGAGTTTAGGTGAGGTAAGTGATTTTAATAATACAACTAGTTATTTTTATACAGCTGAACGAGGAACACTTCATTATGGAGATAACGTAACTACATGGACAGGTAAAGTTGCCTTGCTATATCCAAGTGATTATGGTTTTGCAGTTGGTGGAACTATAAGAGGCACTTGTTTGAATCTAAATTTGGTTAATTATAATACAGATAAATGTGAAGATAGTAATTGGCTATTTGAAAGTTTAAATGGTCAATGGACATTGACTTCTAATTCTTCTTATGGATATAGTGTTTTTACTTTGGCTAATGATGGGAATGTTTATAATTCTTATACTGCTAATTCTATTTTGATTAAACCAGTTGTTTACCTAAAGTCTTCGGTCAAAATAACAGGTGGGAATGGTTCAAAGGAAAGTCCTTATTCGTTGCTTTTGTAGTTTATTAGTTGCTTTTTTTATTTTCTTTCGTTATAATTTTTTTAGAATAAATGAGGTTAGTTTTGAACTTTCTTATGCTTTTTAGTAAAGTTTTAATTAAACGAAGGGAAATGGGATAAATATGGATTTTCAGAAGTTAAAAAAGCAAATTTTGGAAAAAAATTTTTATAAACGTTTGTGGGTTATTTTAGTTGCAACCTATTTGTTGGCATTAAATTATAATTTATTTTTATTACCTAATAATTTAGTAGTAGGTGGGACTTCAGGACTTGCTATTATTTTTCAAGATTTGTTTTCTTGGAATCCTTATGTTTTTTTGTATGCTTCAAGTTTTTTATTAATTGGTTTATGTTTTGCTTTTTTAGGTTTTGAAGAGACAAAAACTACTATTATAGGTAGTTTGTTTTATCCTTTGATGGTTTCTTTGACAGCGCCAGTTGCTGATTTTTTAAGACCTTTTGTTGTGTTTGACAATATTTTGATTACTGTTATTGTGACGGCTGTTATTTATGGTGTTGCGAATGGTTTAATATATAAAGTTGGTTTTAATACTGGTGGTTCGGATATTTTGATGAAGATTATTAATAAATTTTTTCATATTTCTGAGGGCAAAAGTTTACTTATTATGAATGGCATTATTATTTTATTGGGTGGCTATTCTTTTGGAATAAATCAAGTTGTTTATGCAATTATTATTTTAATTTTGTATACGAAGATTGTGGATAGTATTTTAATTGGTATTTCTGATTCTAAGTTGTTTTTAATTTATACGGAAAAATATAAAGAAGTGCAAAAGTATATTCTTCATAAAATGAAAATGGGTGTTACTATTTTGGAAGCAGAGGGTGGTTATTCTAAGAAAAAAGGTCATATGTTATTTTGCGTTGTGCCGACTAGAGATTATTATTTGTTTAAAGAAACTGTTCTTTTAATTGATTCAAATGCTTTTTTTGTCATTCATGATTGTTATGAAGTTCATGGTGGCAAAAGATAATTTTTTTTAACATAGATTTTTTTATTTTTAATTTAGTGATATTGATAATAGAGACTTCCATATGTTATAATTGTTTTATAATCTGAGGTGGTTAAGTTGAAATTAATAAAAGTAGAACATGCTTATAAAATGTATAAAAATGGAACAACTGCTCTTGCTGATGTATCTGTCAGTATAGATAAAGGAGAATTTGTTTTTGTTATTGGGTCGACCGGAAGTGGTAAATCAACATTTATAAAAATGTTATATCGAGAAGAAAAGCCAAGTAAAGGAAAAGTAATTGTTGGTGGGATTGATGTTGGTAAGTTGCGAAATTCTAAAGTGTATAAGTTACGTAGAAAAATTGGGGTTGTTTTTCAAGATTTTAAATTGCTTCCAAAATTGACTGTTTATGAAAATGTGGCATTTGCTTTAGAAAATTTAGGATTACCAAATCGGGAGATTAGACCTAAAGTTATTAAAGCAGTTGAAGCTGTTGGCTTAAAGGATAAATTGCGTAATTTACCTAGTGAATTGTCTGGGGGAGAACAGCAACGGGTTGCGATAGCTAGGGCAATTGTAAATGACCCAAAGTTATTGATATGTGATGAACCAACTGGTAATTTAGACCCTGATACAAGTAAAGGAATTATGAAGATTATTGAAAAAATTAATAAAGAATTAGATACAACTATTATTATGGCAACTCATGATAAAGAATTGGTTAATAAAATGAAAAAGAGGGTTATTGTCATTGAAAATAGTGTTATTGTAAGTGATAATTTGAAAGGAAGTTATAAAGTTCATGAAAGCATTAAGAATTCTAAATAGGGGAATTAGAGATTCCTTTAAAAGCATCTTTCGTAATTTTTCTTTATCTTTAGCTAGTATTGCTTGTACGACTGTCACTTTAATATTGGTTGCTATTTCTTTAGTGCTTACTTATAATGTGAATAATATAACTACTAATTTAGAAAAAGAGTTAACGATTGTTGTTTATTTAAAAAAGGATGCAACTGAAGAGAACCGAATTAAATTAGAAAATGATTTACGAACAATGGAAAATGTTGATAAAAGTGTTTTTAAAAGCAAAGATGAATGGTTAGCAGAGATGAAAAATGAAAATGAAACATTAAAAAGTACATTAGATTATTTAGATAGTAATCCTTTATTAGATTCTGTTATTGTAACTGTTAAAAACGTAAATGGTTTAAGTGCAACTGCGGAAGCACTTCGCAAATATGATTTTGTTTCAAGTGCTGAATATGGTGAGGGCATGGTGGAAAATATTGTTGGCATTTTTGATGCAATAAGTAAAGGAACTATTGTTATTGTCTTGGCGTTAGTTTTAGTTACTGCTTTTTTGATTAGTAATACTATTAAGCTTACTATTTCATCACGTAAAACTGAAATTGAAATTATGCGTTTAGTAGGGGCTAGTAATTTAGCTATTAAATTGCCATTTATTTTTGAAGGTTTTATTCTAGGAATATTTGGGAGCATAGTGCCAATTATCTTAAGTATATATGGTTATGTATATTTATATAATGAAACAGGTGGTTATGTATTTACTAAAATATTAACTTTGTCTAGTCCTTTCCCATTTGTTTTCGTTGTTTCTGGTTTCTTATTAATAGTAGGTTCGTTAGTAGGAATGTTCGGTTCTTGGCGAGCTGTTAGAAAGTATTTGAAAATATGAAGAAGATAGGTTTAGGAGTTCTTATTGTTTTGTATTTTGTTTTTATAACACCAGTATATGCATCAAGTGAAAAGCAAACATTAGGAGAATTAAAAAAAGAATATCAAAATAAATTAGAAGAACAGAAAGAAAATAATAATAAAACGGAAGAAGCTAAAAGAGAAATTGCTTTGAAAGAAGCTGCTATTAAAGAAGCAGAAGCTCAAATACATGAAGCAGAAAAAGAAATGCAAGAAGCTCAAGAGGCTATTTTGGCATCAAATCAAAAAATTTTAGATTTAAAGAAAGAAATGGAACAAGTTATGAAATATTTTCAACAAGTTCAAGGGGGAAATGCATATGTTGAATATGTTTCGGGTGCTTCAACAATTACTGATATGTTAATGCGAGTAGCTACTGTTTCACAAATTTCAGATTCTATAAATAATTCTGTTAATGAGTTAAATGCTGAAATAAAAAGAAATGAACAATTAAAAAAAGAATTAGAAGAAAAAAAGCAACGTTTAGAAGCTCAGACGGTTGAATATAAGAAAGTAATAGAAGCTAGATATGGTGATATTGCAAATTATGATAAGTATGCTTTAGATATTGATACTCAGGTAAAATCTTTGAAAGAGAAGTTAGAAAAAGCTGAAAAGAATTGTAAAGAATATGCTCCTGATTTAGGTGATTCGGCAATAATAAGTAGTGATTGTATTAAAAAGATTGTTGATAGCAATGGGAATGTGGTTACTATTGATAATGGGGAATGGTTAAAGCCTTTGAATTATGGGGTAATTACAAGTATGATTGGGGCTCGTTGGGGAAGTTATCATAATGCTTTAGATATTGGGGGAAATGCTGAAGGAACACCAGTTTATGCAGCTGCAGCAGGAGTTGTATCGGGAAAAATTTATCGTAGTAGTTGTGGTGGTAATATGTTGTTTATTGATGTTACAGTAAATGGTGTGGCATATACTACTTATTATTATCATTTAATTAGATTTAATGTAGAATTGGGTGATGTTGTAACTCAAGATAGTATTATTGGTTATGTTGGTGGTGGCTCGACTGCTAGTTATGATTCATGTACTTTTGGAGCACATCTACATTTTGGAGTTGCAAAAGGTTTTTATAATGGTTATTCTATTCCAAGAAGTAATGTTATAACCCCACCAGGATTTCCAAATTATGAAGGATGGCGTTTTACAGCTCGTAATATGTATTATGTAGGTTAAATAAGAATAATAAGAATCATAAATAAAGTGATTCTTTTTAAGTGAAATAATAGAGAATAAAAAAAATATAATAGCAATATTTTTATTGACAAATCATAAGGTATAATGATACTATATGTTTGGTTTTTAAGTTTGGTTTTACTTTGGTAAAACCTTATTTAAAGGAAAAGATGATACACCAGGAAGTGTGTTAATAGAAAGGAGAAACTATGACTACTATTAATCAACTTGTAAAAAAGGGAAGAAGTAAGAAAACAAGAAAGAGTAAGAGTCCTGTTTTAAATGTTGGCATGAATACTTTAGAGAGAAAACAAACTAATAATCCAAGTCCACAAAAACGTGGGGTATGTACTCGTGTTGGGACTAAAACACCTAAGAAACCGAATTCAGCTTTGCGGAAGTATGCTCGTGTTAGACTTTCTAATGGTAAAGAAGTAGATACTTATATTCCAGGAGAAGGTCATAATCTTCAAGAACATAGTGTTGTTTTAATTCGTGGTGGACGTGTTAAAGATTTAATCGGTGTTCGTTATCATGTAATTAGAGGTACACTTGATACACAAGGAGTAGCAAATAGAAAACAAGGCCGTAGTAAATATGGTGCTAAGAA
>CANRJL010000080.1 GCA_947630935.1 uncultured Bacilli bacterium
TCAATTAATTGCTAAATACTCAGGTGGATATGCTCAAAAAAATTATGATAATACATATTCTATTAAATGGTTTGATAATACTGTATATGATATTGAAGATTGGGAAAATTTTGTTCACGGAAATCAAAAACCTCCAATAAATGTTTTGATTCTAAGCACTGGCGATACCGAAGATAATGTAAAATATCCTGAAGAAACACCAAGTGAACCGCACGAATTAAGAATAGAAGACGATTGGAATTATATTGATAGGTATTCTATAAATAAGAACATATATAATCAAGTTTTTGGTTTTGCGTATACTCCAATTACAAAATTAAATGTTCCTTATGGACTTTTGGAATTAAGAGCTGGTCAAAAAATTAGTACAAAAGATATCGAAGGAAATGATATTGAAACTTATATATCAAAGCATACTTTAGAATGGCAAGGCGGAGATTATGAAGATGTTAATTCTTGGTCATCATCAATTGAAATACCTGAATTAAAAGATACTTCAACAAATTATAGCTATGCAAATTCTGTATTAAATAAAGTATTAAGAGTTGAACGTACAACAGATAAAAATACAGGTGATATTAGAGATTTGATTCAAGAAACCACTAACAATACTGAAAAAGTAACTTCTTTTGAAATGACACTTGAAAAAATTGAACAAGAAGTATCATATTTTGATGATCAGTCACAAGCAATTGCTAAATTAACAACAGCTATAGAGGGTATTGAAGCTCAAATAGGTTCAATAACTGACACGACTGTTATTGCAAATGGTATTAATAAGATTAGTTTAGAAAATGTTTTAGAAAGTGAAGTTTTATTTTTACAAATATATCCAACAAGTGAAGATTTAGGATACTTAAATGTTTCTCCTAAAACTTTTTTGAGTAATAACACAAAATTAACTTCAAGAGATTTAATATTAACAAATACAACAAGTAATAATGCTGTTAAGTATACATTGCCATGTAACTTATATTACATAAGTGATGAAGTTAAAGATGAATTAATAGTTGATTATGAAAAAGAGCAAACTTATGTTATTCATCGAGTTGGAATAAATGCAGAAACTGGTGATAAATATTCATTAGCTCAAGAAACTACGGAATTTTTTGATTATAAAGGCATTATATTAGAAGATGGAAATTACTCGATAAAAATGCAATCATTGAATACAGCTTATATTTATATTCGATGTTTAGCGAAGAACTTATATACTTCACAGTATGCAACAAAAGTAGAATTGAATAGTTCTTTAAAATTAACAGAGGAAAGTATTATTGGAAATGTTGATAAAAAAATAACATTAATCAATGGTGACATAGAAACTTTAAACAGTAAAATAACTCAAACTTCAGAAAAAATAAAATTAGAATTAAGTAAAAAACTCAATAATACAACTTTTGAAAGTTATAGAACACAAACAGCAACAGAGATATCTTCTAAAGTTTCTAAAGGTTCAATAATTTCAACTATAAATCAAAGTGCAGAATCAGTAAAAATTAATGCAAATAAAATAGCATTGAGTGCAGGAAATATAATAGATATTTTAGCAAATAATACAATAAATTTATCAGCTAAAAATATAGCAATTAAATCAGATAATTTTAATGTTGATGGTTCTTCTTTTTCGTGGAATGCCACAAATAGTTCAATGACAGCAAATGGAACTTTAAAAGCAACCAATGCTGATTTATCAGGAAAAATAACGGCTACATCTGGAAATATAGCAGGATGGGAAACAAGTAAAGATACTTTCACTAAAGGAAATTTTTATATAAATAGTAATGGATATACAAATATATATACTTATGCAGATATAATAATATTGCAAGAAATGCTTAAAGGAAATATAACCTATAATGATAATGATGTTAAACATTATGATTTGAATAATGATGGCAGACTTGATTCTGCTGATTTATTGGCAATGAGGCTTTTAATTTTAGGAAAATAGGAGGAAAGAATTTATGGATAAAAAAATAAATACATTTTTATTAATATTAATAATTATTTTGGAAATTTTTTTAATTTGTCAAAATTTACAGAAAAGAGAAGATTTAAATAATGATGGAGTAGTTAATAGCGCTGACCTTTTATATTTAAGAAAATATTTAATAGAAATGGTGAAAGAATGAAAAATAAAAAAGTACAAAAGCCTTTAACAGTTGCATTAGAAGATGCAAAATTAGAGTTAATTCAAGCGATTAATGAAATATCAAATAAGAACGGTTTGTCGTTCTTTTTTTTGGAATTAATTGTTGGTGAATTATATAAAGAAATAGTTGAAAAAAAGGCTCAAGAAGCAATAGAAGCAAGGAAAAAATATAATGAAGATTTAGAAAAAAGTAGAAAAGAAGAAAAAAAATAAAATAGAGAGGAGGAATATTATTTAGCAATTATAAAAATGTAAATTTGCTAAATAATTTAATTATGGCAAAATTTAATAAAAAAAATTGGCTGAATGTTGGAGACTCAGGAGCCAATGATAATAATTCAGTATTAAATAAAACAACCATGAATGATTTAGAAAACCGAATCGAAGCTATAACAACAACAACACGTGCTAGCGGTCAAAGCTCTGACGACGATATGAATAATTATACAGAAAACGGAATTTATTATTTTCCGTACCAACCTAAAAATTCTCCACCAGTAGTTAATGGCTTTTTAGTAGTGATGTCATATAACAATACTGTAAAGCAACTTTTCTTTAGACATGGAACAGCTAATTCAAACGACTTTGAAACTTATGTTAGAACAAGAAATGATGCTACTACTTGGAGTGATTGGACAAAATTTTTTGTTGAAAGAACTCGAACTGGTACTGTAACTTGTAATAGTGCATTTACTAATATTAACGTTAACAAATATACTAAAGTTGGGAATTTAGTTCATATTTATTTTAGAATTCAGGCAACTAAAGAAATTAGTGGTGGACAACCAATAATTACCCTGCCATTTAAAGCAGTTGAAAATCCTAATGATTTAAATGTTTGGATAAGTGATGGTCAATATGATATTGGAACAAAATTCTTTGCATATGTTGCCGGAAATCTTACAGCAATGCATGGAGATATAGTACCTGCAAATAAATGGATTCATGGTAGTTTTTGGTATGTTTGTGAATAGTACAGAAAAGCAATTTTGATTATTCAATTAATTAAATAATTAATAGAAAGAAGATGATTAAAATAGAAAATATTACATTAGGACAAATATCAATGGCATTAGGTTTTATATCTGTTTTAATTGGAAGTATTACAACCATAATTGCAATTTTAAAAAAATTTATTTTTAAAATTTTAAAGCCTACAACAGATGAAATAAATAATCTTAATTTAACATTAAAAGAAGAAATGGCAATGTTAAAAGAAGAAGTAAATAAAAAATTAGATAGTATTGATGAAAACCAATGTAAGAATTATATAGTACGCTCTCTAGCAGATATAGAACGAGGAGTTAAATTGGATGAGGTTGAAATAAAAAGAATGTATGATGCATATGACCATTATTCTAATGATTTAAATGGAAATTCGTATATACATTCAAAATGGGAAAAAGTAATGGGAAGAAGGTGAGAAAATGGAGATTACTTATATTATTATAGTTGGAATAGTGGCATATATTTTTGGTGCAATAAATAAAATATTCGTTGATGATGTTCCAAATAAATTTATTCCAATTCAAAATGTAGGAATAGGTTTAGTAAGTGGAATTATTTGTTATTTTACTAAAATAGAACCAAATTTATTACAAGCAATAGTGTTGTGTTTTATGGCAACAATGGGTGCTGGTGGAATATCAGATTTAATAAAAATTTTTAAGAAAGAAGGTAATTAGAATGGAAGAAAATAAAAATATAGAAGTAGAAAAAATTGAACTTACTGAAGAACAAGAAAAAGAATTTTCAAATGGTAAAGGTGATGAAACAGAAGTTTTGGAGGTGGAATCTAATGAGTAATTCAAGTTTAGCAACAGTAAAAGTTCCAGCAAGCACTTCTAATTATACAAAAGGAAGAAGTGGAAGAAAGATAGAAATGATTGCTATTCATCATATGGCAGGAGTTTTAACTGCTCAACAATGTGGTAATATTTTTACACAAGTTAATAGAGGAGCTTCTACCCATTATGGAGTTGGGAAAAATGGTGAAATAGGTCAATACGTAGATGAAAGCGATACCGCATGGGCAAATTCAAACTGGGATAGTAATTGTAAATCAGTAACTATAGAAACATCAAATTCACAAACAGGTGGTAATTGGCCTGTATCAGATGTAACATTAAAATCATTAATTAAATTAGTAGCTGATATTGCTAAAAGAAATGATATCACTTTAGTTAAAGGAAAAACCTTAGTATGGCACAGAATGTATGCAGCAACTACTTGTCCAGGCGATTATTTGCTATCAAAAATAGATTACATTATTTCCGAAGCAAATAAAATTAATAATGGTGGTAGTGTTCCACAGCCTACACCAACCCCACAACCAAGTAGTAAAAACGTTAATGTTACATATAGAGTTAAAACAAAAAAACATGGATGGTTATCAGAAGTTAAAAACTTAACAGATTTTGCTGGATATGAAAATAGTCCAATAACAGATGTGGCTATTAAAGTAGATAAAGGTTCTATTAAATATCGAGTTCATATTAAAGGTGGTTCTTGGCTTCCATATGTAACAGGATATAATTTAAGTGATATTAAAAATGGTTATGCAGGTAATGGTTGCGAAATAGATGCGATTCAAGTTTATTACTATACACCAGATGACATAAGACCATTTAAAAAGGCTAAATACAAAGTAAATAACTATTCATTTCAACACGATACTGAAACAACTAATGGACAAGATGGATATGCTGGTGTATTTGGTGTAAGTGTTACTAAGTTCAAAATTGTAATTGAATAAAAATAAAGGATAACTTCATTTCGAGGTTATCCTTATTTTTTATGGAATATTTTTATAATTCGACAATTATATTAACTAACATATAGTATATTAGTAAAATGAGGTGAGACTTAATTGACAACTTTAAAAAAAATGTTACAATATCTTTTCAATAAATCCAAAAAATGCTATGATTTATATAGAATAGAGGAAAGAGGAATAGAGATGAAAAAGGAGTTAAGTGTTTTTGATGTTGCTGATTTTTTTAGAAGTAAGCAACAAATGACGCATAAAAAGTTGCAAAAATTAGTATATTATGCGTATGCATGGTATATTGCTCTATATAACGAAGATAAGGAAGATATACA
>CANRJL010000081.1 GCA_947630935.1 uncultured Bacilli bacterium
ACAATTAAAAAGTTGGGCTGTTAAATTAAATTGTGAATTTTATGGTCAAGAAAATGCCGACCCGTCTAGTGTTATTTATGATGGTTTGCAAATTGCTAAGCAAAAAGATATAGATTATGTTTTTATTGATACAGCAGGGCGTTTACAAAATAAAATTAATTTAATGAAAGAGTTAGAAAAAATGAATAAAGTTATTTCATCTAATATTTCTAATGCTCCACATGAAACTTTATTGGTAATAGATGCAACAACTGGTCAAAATGGAATATTGCAAGCAAAATCTTTTCAAGAAATTACCAATATTACAGGAATTGTTTTAACTAAATTAGATGGAACAGCTAAAGGAGGAATTGTCTTAGCAATTAAAGAAGAAACAAATATTCCTGTGAAATTTGTTGGGTTTGGCGAGATGATGGAAGATTTAAAACCTTTTGATATTGAAAACTATATTTATGGCTTATTTAAAGGAATTATAGAAGATGAATAAGGTTCTTTATTATAATCAATTATTTGCTGTTTATAAAAAATTATTAACAGATAAAGAATGTGAAATATTTGCTTATTATTATGAAGAAAATTTGTCAATGGGGGAAATAGCTTTATTAAAAAATATATCAAGAAGTGCTGTTGGTTCACAGATAAAAAAAGTTGAAACAAAATTAAGAGATTATGAAATGAAATTACAAATTGTAAAGAAAAATGAAAAATTAAGAAAATTAAAAGAATGGCAGAAAGATGAAAAAATAATAAAAGAGCTAGATGAAATTATAGAATTATAGAAAAGAGTGAAACAATGTTTGAATATATGGGAGACCGCTTAGAAAAAGCAATTAAAAATATTAGAGGAATGGGAAGAATTACTGAAGAAAATATCAGCGAAGCAATGCGTGAAATTAGGATGGCTTTATTAGAAGCTGATGTAAATTATCAAGTTGTTAAAGAATTTACTCTTAAGGTAAAAGAAAAAGCTTTAGGAATGAATGTGGAAAAAAGTTTAAAACCTGATGAATTATTTATTAAATTAGTTAAAGATGAGTTAGTTGATTTATTAGGCAAAGAGTATGTTCCTTTAAAAATAGATAAAAAGCCAGCTGTTATTTTGTTGGTGGGCTTGCAGGGAAGTGGTAAAACAACAACTATTGCTAAATTAGCCAATTTATTACGAAAAAAAATGCAAAAAAGACCTTTGATGGTAGCTTGTGATATTTATAGACCAGCAGCTATTGAGCAGTTAGAAGAATTAGGAAAGTCATTGAATGTTCCAGTATTTAATAAAGGAACACAATCTCCTGTAAAAACTGTTTCTGAGGCTTTGGTTTATGCTAAAGAAGAAAATTATGATGTTGTTTTAATTGATACAGCTGGTCGTTTGCATATTGATAAACCTTTAATGGATGAATTAAAAAATATTGTTGAAAAAACAAACCCTGATGAAATTTTATTAGTCATAGATGCAATGATGGGTCAAGATGCAATTAATGTAATTCAAGGTTTTAATGATGCTTTAGCAATTACAGGATGTGTTTTAACGAAATTAGATGGCAATACTAAAGGTGGAGTTGCTTTGTCAATTCGCCATTTAACAAATATTCCAATTAAATTCGTCGGAGATAGTGAAAAATTAGATGGTTTAAAAGAATTTTATCCTGAAAGAATGGCCGAGCGAATTTTGGATATGGGAGATATTATGGCTATTGCGGAAAAAGTAGAAGGAATTATATCAACAGAAGAAGCCACTGCCCAAGCTAAAAGAATGCAAAGTGGCAAATTTGATTTAGAAGATTTTCTCCAAACTTTTAAGCAAGTTAAAAAATTAGGTCCTTTAGAAAACATTATAAGACTTTTACCACAGGCCAGAAAAATGGGTTTAAATAACATTCAAATAGACCCAAAACAAATGGCCCATATTGAGGCAATTATTTTATCTATGACTCCTTATGAAAGACGGCATCCAGAAGTTTTAAAAGCTTCAAGAAAGCAAAGAATTGCTAAAGGTTCAGGAAGAAATGTTGAAGAAGTTAATCGCTTATTAAATCAATTTGAAGAAATGAAAAAAATGATGAAAATGCTGAAAAATGGTAATTTTAAAATGCCTTTTTGATTATTATTAAAATATATGTATTTTGCCTAGTCAGTTGTTTAGCTTTAACATACTATAAAGGTAGAAAGGAATGTTTTGAGTATGTTAAAAAATAGTGCAAATGAAAGAGATGGAATGCAAATGAATTATGGTGAAACAGTGCAAGCAAGTTATTCAACTGGTGGCTGTGGCTGTAGTAATTCTATGGCAACTTCTGCTATGAATACTTGTCCAATGCCTTCTTGTCCACCATCTCAAACTTGTTGCTGTCCACCAATTACAGAATGTCCCCAAAATCAAGTTTGTCATCGGGTGATTAATTATGAAGTGCCTCATTTAATGCCAATGAATACTACTGTTGTAAATCATCATATTTATAATCATACCTACACACCTGTTTATTCTTACAATGAAGTGGATGAGGTCGAAAATATTTACAATCGATGTGGTTGTAAGTAAAAAATTAAAAATACAATAAGCAATCGCCTGTTGTATTTTTTTTAAAATTTCGATATAATGTCTATTAGAAAATAGGTGGCAAAATGAGAACAATATTAGCAAGTGTTGATATCGGTAGTGATTCATTAAAGTTGGTAGTAGCTGAATTATTTAAAGGTAGTATTAATGTTTTAGCTTGTGCTATGGTTCCATCAAAAGGTGTAAAAGGTGGTTTTGTAGTCGAAGCGCGAGAATTTACTAATCAGTTAAAAGAATTATTTAAAAAGGGCGAAGATATGCTTGGTTTACCAATTAACAAAGTAATAGTCTCTATTCCTTCAGATAATATCAAATTTCATATGAATGAAGGTTATACTACTATAGATAGTGAAATAAATGCTGTAAGAACAGTTGACCTAATAAGAGCTATGCAAGCTTCTAGTTATAATCAAATTGAAGAATCAGAGGAACTCGCTACTATTATGCCGATTTCATTTAAAATAGATGGAGAATCTGTTGGAAACCCTATTGGTAAAGCTGGTTCAAAGTGTAGTGTAAAAACAATCTTTACAACTGTTCCTAAAAAAAATGTTGTTCCAATTATTCAATGCTTTTCTAATATAGGAGTAGAAGTTATTGATACAACTTTGACTAGTATTGGTGATTATTTTGAATTTCAGAATAAAAAAAGTAAAGAAGAAGTTGGAGCTATTTTAAATCTTGGACACACTACAACAACTATATCTATTTTTAATAAAGGAATATTAACTAATACTAAGACTTTAAATATGGGAGCGTTAGATATTGAAAATGATTTAGCTTATATGTTTAAAGTGCCTAAAAAGGAAGCAAAAGATATTAGATTAACTTTAGCTTTGGCTCATAAAAGAGGAGTAAGTGATACTTTTAAAAAAGAATACACTACTAAAATGGGTGAGAAAATACTTGTTAGTGAGTATGAAGCGACTCAAATTGCATCTTCAAGAATTGAAGAAATATTGAAATTAGCAAAAAAAGAAATAAATCTCTTAACAAAAAAGGAAATTCATTATATAATAATTACAGGTGGAATAAGCGAGATGGCTAATTTCAATTATATAGTAGAAGAAATATTTGGCCATTTTGCTAGAATAGGGAATGTTAAAGAATTAGGTTTAAGAACTAATACATATTCTACCGCGATTGGTTTAATTAAATATTATTTAGATAAATTGAGATTAAGAGACCAAGAATTTACTATTTTTAATTATGAACAACTAGATGAACTTAGTGGTCGAAGTAAAAAAATTAATATTAATGAAAACTCAATTTTAGGTAAATTGTTTGGCTATTTTTTTGACAATTAAGGAGGATGAAAATTATGGATAATTTAAAAATCGATCCAATTGCTAAAATTAAGGTTTTTGGTGTTGGCGGTGGCGGCAACAATGCTGTTAATAAAATGATTGAAGAAGGAGTTCAAGGCGTTGAATTTTATGTTGTAAATACTGATTTACAAGTGTTAAATGCTTCTAAGGCTAAAAATAAAATTCAAATTGGTAAAAATATTACCGGTGGAAGAGGTGCTGGTTCCAATCCCGAAATTGGAAGAGAAGCAGCATTAGAAAGTAAAAAAGAAATAGAAGAAGCTGTTAAAGGAGCAGACATGGTGTTTATTGCTGCTGGTTTAGGTGGGGGAACTGGAACTGGAGCGGCACCAATAATTGCGGAAATTGCTCAAGAATCTGGTGCATTGACAGTAGGAATTGTGACAAAGCCATTTCGTTTTGAAGGCAAAAAAAGAATGGAACATGCATTAGTAGGTTTAGAAGAATTAAAAAAACATGTTGATACTTTAATTATCATTCCAAATGATAGATTACGTGATATTATTGATAAAACGACAACTTTTAAAGTAGCATTTCAAGAAGTTGATAATGTGTTGCATCGTGGTGTTCAATCTATTTCTGATTTAATTGCTGTAACTGGTATTGTTAATTTGGACTTTGCTGATATTAAAACTGTTATGGAAAAATCAGGAACTGCTTTAATTGGAATTGGAATGGGTATTGGGGAGAATAGAGCTGTTGAGGCTGCTAAACAAGCTGTATCTAGTGCTTTACTTGAAACAACAATAGATGGAGCGACAGACGCTATTATTAATATTACAGGTGGTGATTCTCTTACGTTATTTGAAATTGAAGATGCTGTAGAAACAGTTAGAGAAGCAGCAAATTCGGATATTAATATAATATTTGGTGCAATTCCAAATAATAATTTATCAGATGAAGTAATAGTAACTGTTATTGCAACAGGATTTGATGGTAAAGATAATGATGATGAAGAAGAAGTAAATGATTTACCTAAAAGAAGAATTGATGATGACGACACAGAATATGATATACCTTCTTTTTTAAGAAGTAATGATTATTAAAAAAGTTTGAAAAAATTGAATAATTGTATTCAGTTTTTTAAATTTTTATACTTTTTGCGGCGCCTCCTATTGACTCAGGGGGGGGGTATTATGTTATAATTT
>CANRJL010000082.1 GCA_947630935.1 uncultured Bacilli bacterium
TCCCCAAGGTTTAATTGGCGCAACTGGTCCTACTGGTCCTCAAGGTTTAATTGGTGCAACAGGTCCTACTGGTCCTCAAGGTTTAATTGGTGAAACTGGTCCTACTGGTCCTCAAGGTTTAGTTGGCGCAACCGGTCCTACTGGTCCCCAAGGTTTAGTTGGTGAAACTGGTCCTACTGGTCCCCAAGGTTTAGTTGGTGAAACTGGACCTACTGGGCCTCAAGGCTTAATTGGTGAAACTGGACCTACTGGTCCTCAAGGTCTAATTGGCGAAACTGGACCTACTGGACCAACAGGACCAACAGGGCCAACAGGACCAGCCGGAACTACTCCAGCAATTACTGCAACTGCAACAACCGTTGCGCCAAATAATCAAGCAAATGTTACAGTAACACCAGAGGAAAATACCTATGCTTTAACTTTTCAAATTCCTCAAGGACCTACCGGACCAGCAAATGGTTTAAATGCTTATGGAGGAATTTATCGAAATACTAATCAAACACTAAATCAAGCAGATACTACTGCAATACCTGTTGAATTAACCGAAATTATGCCTGGAGTAAACGTCAATACAGACACACCAAATACAATTACTGTTCCTACTACCGGAACATATCAAATCACTTATAACTTAGTAATTAATAGCACAACTTCACAACCAATAACAACCACAATAAATGATAACAACGGTCCAATAGAAAGCACATCATTAACTATTACCCCAACAACAGGTCAAGATACTCTATACAATAAAAGTACAATAGCTAGCTTAGATGAAAATACACCATTAACTCTAACAGTTTCTGGTACACCTAATTTAAATGCAACTTTAAACGAAGCATCATTAACAATTACAAAACTTAATTAATTCTTTTTTACTCCATTCCTTATTCTTTAGCTACAATCAAAAATATTGTAGCTTTTTAATTTTTTAAATTACAGTTATAATACACCCCTTTTAAAAATAACATTTTTTCTTTACACTAATAATTCAATATGCTAGAATTTAATTAAGCCGATTTAGTACAGTGGTAGTACACATGCATGGTAAGCATGAAAGAACAGTTCAATTCTGTTAATCGGCACCATATTGATAGAAAGCTCGGAAAATTCGAGTAAAAATAGATAACGTACTTGATAAAAGTGCGTTTTTATGTTATGATGTATTTGTCAAAGAAATTTGCATAAAATAAAAAAGGATACATTTGATTGGGTGAATCAGATGTTATCCCTTATGGATTGCATCTGAAATCAACAATTGTTGAAATCAGATGCTTTTGCTATTTTAAAAGAAGGTAAAAAAATGACAATTAGAAAAGCAACCTACAATGACGTAAAAACATTAAATGAATTTTTAACACTCTTAATAAGAGATGAAAGACAATATGATTTAGGAATTAACGAAAATTTTATTGTTACTAATATGTATGAAAATTACATTGAAGATTCTAATAAACTTATTATTATTGCCGAAGAAAATAATGAAATTGTAGGTTATTTATATGGAATAATCATCCCAAACAATGCTACATATAAATATCAAATTGCCAAATTAGATGCCTTATACATTACTAACAATTACCGTAATATGGGAATTGCCACATCTTTAATAGAATATTTTAAAAATTGGGCTATAGCCAAAAAAGTTTATAAAATAGAAGTAAATGTATGGAGCAATAATATCAAAGCTAAAAACTTATATGTCAAAAACAATTTTAAAACAACAAAAGAAACTTTAACTATTGATAATATATAAAAAATCATATATCTCTATTGAAACCCAAATTACTAAAATCTCTTTTTGCTGTTAAACCAATATTATCCAAGTTATTTATGATTTCTTTATATATAATTTTATCTAATATTTCTTTTTCATATCCTAATTCATACTTTTCATCTAATGATGTATTATTCTTTTCTTTAATATAGGTTTTTGCTTTGGTGCACCATAAATTATAAGCAATTTTCCATATTAAATTTTCTATTTTTTCAATTTTAATATTTTTATTGAAATATTCAAATATTGCTAGAAAAATACTATTTGTTAAATCTTCAGCATCTTCTTTATGATGTGTTTTCTTAACTGCCCAATTATATATTTTATAATAGTATTCATCATAAATCTTGTCCACAATAATCACCTTTCACTTATATAGTATTTTAATTTAACAAATGGTTAGTTTTTTTGAAAAAATTATAGAAAATACATAACTTTAAAACTGCTAAACTAAATAATTATTTAATATAGGCTCTTTTGTAACTTAATTTTATCTTACTAGTTCCCAGATTTATTATATCATAACATTTCTTATCTTTTTTTAATTTATATAACTAAAAATTTTAAAAAAAGTTTTTAAAAATGCATAATAATTTTAAATACAACCATTATAAAAATAGGAGGAAATAATATGGAAGAAAATATTAAAGCATTAGATGAACTTAGTAAAGGAGCTTGTATGGGAATGGACGCTATTCACTTTATCTTAGATAAAGTAGAAGACCAAGAATTTAAAGAATCTTTAAAAGTCCAATACAACAAATATCAAGAAATAGAAAAGGAAATTAGAAGTATTTACAAAAAATATAGTAAAGAAGACAAACCACAAGAAACCAGTATGATGAATAAAGCCATGACTTGGTATGGCATCGAAATGAAAACACTTACTGATACAAGTAATTCTAAAATTGCCGAATTATTAATGAATGGAACTAACATGGGAATTATAGAAGGCCGCAAATTATTAAATAATAAAGAAGTTGATGCCGAAGTTAAAAACCTTATGAAAGAATATGTTACTATGCAAGAAGATAGTATTGAAAATCTAAAAAAATATTTATAAATGGCTAAACCATTTATTTTTTTTTTACAAAAAAACGTCATATCCAATGTTAAAAGAAAAACAAAAATATTGAGTTTACTACCTAATTTTGATATGATTATTAAGAAAGGAGAATACCAAAAATGCGATATGGAACATATGGAACACAAATAGTATCTAGTAATACCGATGCAAGTATATGGCTTATTGTTAGTTTATTAGTAGCAATCTGTGGCGGAATAGTTTTATACTTTACTTTTTTAAACCCTAATAATGCTAAAAATTACACAGGATGGACCAAAAAAATCTATGATTTTTTATCTTTTACAACATTAAGTTTGGAAGCAATTTTAAAAATTTGCTACTTAATCTTAGCAATTTATATTACAATTACATCATTCAGTGTTATATCTACTAGTTTTATAGCATTTTTACTTTATTTAATTATTGGAAATGTAATTATAAGATTAATTTTCGAAGGTGCTTTACTAATATTAATGCTATATCGTAAAGTATCAGATATTAGCGAAAAATTATCTGCTAAAGAATTTAAAAAAACTGAAACCAAAAAACTTGAAAATAATAAATAAGTTTAAAATAAAATTGGCAGTAAAAACAAACCTAGTTGAAAGTTAAATATATTCAACTAGGTTTCTTTTTAATTAATAACAATTATATCTTTCAACTTTCAAAACTAATTTTATTCCTCAAAACATATAATGAATATAAAGGGGGTTGTCTTATTTGAATAACCTTTTCTCAAATGTCAATCCTACTTTATTTTCTTGGTCGGCAATCATTGTAGGAACTATTTTATGTGAAGAATTAAATACTTTAGAACAAAACTCAATTGGCAACTGGATAGTTTTATTAGGGGACTATCTTTTAACTAATGCCGCTCAAATTGAAGTAATAAAAGCAAATAACCCAAATCAAAATAATAATCAAAATCAATTAGATTCCCTTCAATATGCCATCAACCGTATTTCAGAAGAATTAGAAAAATTAAAAAAAGACCAAAATTAATCTCTTTCTAAAGTACTTAATTTATAATAAACTTTTTTAAAACAGGTTAAGAAACGATAAACTTCATCAGTAGTCGTCAAATAAGATAAAGAAATTCGTATTGTACTCATTGCTCTTTTTCTATCATTATAAATTGCCATTACGGAAGTAGACAATTCATTACTTGCACATGCCGTATTTGTTCCTAAATAAATATCATACTCTTCCATTGCATGAATAAATGTTTCAGGTTTAATTCCATTTAAACTAATATTTAAAATATGTGGAATACAAATTTTTGTTTGATTAATTAAAACTCCATCTATCTTAGATAATTCTTCTACAATAATATTATTTAACCGTTTTACAAAATTTTCTCGTTTATCAATATCTGCTGTCATTAAACGAATAGCTTTAGAAAAAGCTACAATTAATGGAACAGCTGGAGTCCCAGGATTATAAATATTAGAACCACTTCCATATAATAATGGCTTAATTTTTACTCTTTCACTTTTATATAATAAACCAATGCCCTTTGGTCCATAAATTTTATGACTAGAAACACTTGCTAAATCAACATCATGAAAACTTACAGAAACTTTACCTAATGCCTGAGTCATATCACTATGAAATAAAACACCACTATTTTCTTTTTTAATAATTTGTCTAATCATCTTAAGAGGTTGCCTTGCTCCAGTTTCACTATTTACAGCACATATACTAACTAAAATAGTATCCAAACGCATTTTATTTTTTAAATCTTCAAAATCAATTAAACCATCTTCATTATTATCTACATAACTTACTTCAAAACCAATTGTTTCTAAATAATCACATATTTTATAAATAGAAGGATGCTCTAATTTAGAGACAATAATATGATTTCCATGTTTCATATTTGCTAAACAAGAACCTATAATTGCTAAATTATTAGCCATAGTCGCCCCTGAAGTAAAAATAATTTCACTTTCTAAAACATGAAAAATATCACTAATTTGTTTAACTGCACTACTCATTAGAGTTTTACTTTTAAAGCCTAAGGCATGTAAAGAATTAGGATTTCCCATAAAATCTTTAGTAGCTCGAATATAAGATTCTAATACATCATAACTAACAGGTGTTGTTGCACTATAATCTAAATAAATCATTCTTCTTCCCTTCCCTCTAATAAAATATCACGTATTTGCTC
>CANRJL010000083.1 GCA_947630935.1 uncultured Bacilli bacterium
CACCATTATAAAATGCAAAATAGACATCACTATGACCATAGTAATTTACTTTACCATTTACAAATTCAAAACTTTTATTCACTTGATACAATGAAAATGTTCTACCTAATAACAAGCCTATTCCTAATGAACATAACATTGCAATTGTTCCTAATATTATTTTTTTCTTATTCTTTCTTATTTTTTCTAATTTTTTTAATTTCATATGTTATTCTCTTTTCTATTTTTTATAGAAAAATAATAACATAATACCCCCCCCCCTATGTCAATAGATTTTGGAAAATTTATAGTTTATTTATAATTTAAAAAATTAAAATAACAAAAGAATAAACAAAATGTGCAAATTAAAATAGAAATCTTTTTATTAAAAAAACTAACTATGTTTTTTAAACACAGTTAGATATAATTAAATATTTTCATTACGAATTGTTTCAATAATATTTTGTTTTTTAATTTTATTTAAAGAATAATTCATAATTAGATTAATTATTAAGAAGACAACTACAAAGCAAATAATTATACTTAAATAAGGGAATGGGAATTTAGCACCTTCACTATTTAAGGCTTTATGAATGATGAATGATAAGATAAGGCCAATAGGTACGCCAAATAATAATGCTTTAACACCCATAAAGATACTTTCTAATCTAATCATTTTTTTGAATTCTTTACTGGTCATGCCAATTGATTTTAATATAGCAAATTCTGGTTTTCGTAAATTCATATTTGTTGTTATTGTATTAAAGATGCTAGTAATACCAATTAAAGATATAACTATTATGAAACCGTATAAGAAGATGGCAATTAAAGTATATAAATTTTTTAACATTTGATAGTTTTCTTCTAGATTACTAGTATTATAATTAGTGTCTTTTAACAGTATGTCTATATCATCTTGGAGTTTATTTGCATTACTAGATAATAAATAGATAGCTAAATTTTCATCTTCATATAAACTATTGGCATATTCATCACTGATAATTAGCATTTCAGAAGTATAGTTTTGAAGGCCAAAAGGATGCTTATTAGTTACACAAGCTATTGGCATATCTATTTTTTTAGTTGAAATATCTAAATTTATTAATTCGTTTTTTTGATAAGCAAAACTACGCATTACATATTTTTCAATTTTGTCATCAGCATCTTGCATGCGAATTTGTCTTTCATCTATTAATATTCCTTTATCTTTAACATCATCATAGTTAAGATTTAGAGAAGCAATGTATTTACGATATTGGTAATCACCTAATTTAACAAGTAAAATATGGTCTGATTCGTAAGTATCAATATCAAATAGTTTAACATATTCTGGGTTATATTTAGGCTTTAATATATCAACATCATTTGTAGATATTATAGAATAATCAGTAATGTTATCAAGACTAGTAATATTTTTTATAGTTTGGAAGTTACTAGCATCAGTAGATGTTACGTATAGATTATATTCAATGCTATTTATTTCATTTTTAACTGATATAAAAGCAAGATTAACAAAGGTTGATAAGGCAATGAAAACAAAGATAGAAACAATTAAAGATATAACAGTTGTTCGATATTTCTTCTTATTACGTTTCATATTTTTGTAAGATATCTCGCCACCTATGCCAAATAAACGATTAATAAATTTTGGTGTTTTTAATTTGTTACTTTTAATTTTAATTTCACCACTATTGCGTAAAGAAGAAATTGGCGATACTTTACTGGCTTTATTTGCACTTCTAAAAGCTGAAAAATAAATTGTAATAATACCTAATATAATCGCTATTAGACATGCTAAATATGAAAATGAAAAGACTAATTTTAAATCGGTATTTAACATATCTTTTAAATAATAATTACTTACTTGAACTAAGATAAATGAAGCTAATAGACCAAATATTAGGCCAAAAATAATACCTAAAATACCTAAAATACTGGCTTCAAAGAAAACATTTTTTCTGATTTGGTTAGTTGTTGCGCCAATGCTTTTTAAAATACCATATTGTTTAATTTTCTCAGTTATAGAAATATCAAAACTATTTTTAATACAAAAGACACTGGCAATAATAATGATTAAACAAACAATTACAATAACAAAACCTAAACCACCAATACCACTACTACCGATTGGGTTTGTTTGAAGGGATATTAAGTAGTCATTAATATCGATTTGATATTTTGCTTTGGTTATTTCAGCCATTATTTGTTCATAATCATTTTGCTGATAATCATTATTATAATATAATTTATAAGTTTCTTCATCCACTCCTAAAATATTAGCAGTTGTATTTAAATAATTTTTTAAATCTTTCTTTTTATATAAGGTATAGGCATTAACGTTACCACTTATTTCGTTTTCATTAAGATAAGTAATAAATGTATAACCTGGGGCTTCATATGATTCAATATTACTAGCTGGTCTTTCGATGATACCTACAATTTTATATGTCATAGGTTTGGTATCAATTATTTTTTCTGATTCTTGGTAAGGACTACTTTGGGACATGATTACATTATCTTCTAAATTAATTCTTTGACCAACATTTAAAGTAATTTCTTCGCCTATATTTAATTCTAGACGACCATTTGTTTTGAGATGAGTTGGAATAACTATTTCATGACTATTTTGGGGAAGACGGCCACTTACTAAATTAATTGCTAAGTTTTCTAAAGAACTTTTTGTAAAGCCTTTAATAAAAGCATATGGTTTATATTCATTTTGGGAAGCAATGGTTGCATAACCAATATCGGTAGTTAGAAAAACGTCTTCAACTTGCTGATTGTTTTTAATAGCAGCGACATCTTTTATAGGAACATCATAGAAATTAACATGAAAGTTACCTTTTTCTTTAGTTTCAAATAATACTAAAGATGAAAGTAAACTAGCATACATTGTACAGACAGCAGTTATTAAAGCAACTGATAAAGTGATGCCAATAATTGTAACAATGGTTCTTTTTTTATTTAATGAGAGATTTTTTAATGTTAATTTTTTAAATAGATTCATTACTGTCCTCCACTATTTTACCATCAATTATTTTAATAATGCGGTCAGCACATTTAGCAATTTCCATATTATGAGTAATCATTAAGATAGTTTGATTATATTCTTTATTTGATTTCATTAAAAGAGCCATAACTTCGTCACTTGCTTTTGAATCTAGATTACCTGTTGGCTCATCAGCTAAGATTATTGCTGGGTTAGTTATTAAAGCTCGCCCAATACTAGTTCTTTGTTGTTCTCCACCCGAAAGTTCATTAGGTAGATGATTTTTTCTTTTTTCTAAGCCAAGATGCTTTAATATTTCATTTAGTTTTTCAAGAGAAACAGTTTGGCTATCTAAAGCTAGAGGTAACGTAATATTTTCAACAACATTTAAAATTGGTAATAAATTATAAAATTGATAAATAAATCCAACTTGTCTTCTTCTGAAGATAGCTAATTTATCATCATTTAAGGCATATATGTCATTGCCATCAATATAAACTTTACCACTAGTTGGTCTATCAACTCCCCCAATTAAATGTAAAAGTGTTGATTTACCACTTCCACTTGCGCCAACAATCGCAACAAATTCTCCTTTATTAACTTTAAAGCTAATATTATCTAATGCGGTAACTTTTGTTTCTCCTTTACCATAAATTTTACATAAATTTTCCACTCTTAATATTTCCATGATTTTTTCCTTTCTCCTATTTAACTATTTTTTAATATTATTATCTAATGCATCTTGCATATCTTTATTAATAATCTCTTTACTATATAATTTACTTGTATCATATGTATTTAGTAATGAATAAGCTCGATGTAATAGTTCTTTTTTCTTACGTATAATGTTATCTTTAGTGATTTTTTCTTTTTGATATTTTTCAGCAATATTACCGGTAAACCATTGAATGCCGATATTTTCGAGTAATTTAATTTTTTGAGCAGTTAAACGATAGCTACCAGTTCCTTTATATGATTGACGAACGGCTTGTAACCAAGTGCCTAGGGAAGCTCCATCTTCGGCATATTCGTAACCATTTTTGGTTTTGAAGCTTCTCGGTATTAATAAATCACCATGATGCTCATAATAAGATTTTGCTAAATCATAATTTTCTTGCCATTCGTTACCTCTTAAGTCCCAAGCCATTCCAATTTCTTCTAATAATTTTTTGCGAGTAAGATTAAAACCTTTTTTCTTACCATTACATATTTGGCGTTGGGTCGATATCCAAATTCCTAATGAAGCCCCATTCTCATCATATTCATAGCCATTTTTGGTTTTAAAGTCTCGAGGTATTTTTAGATTACCATAATGTTCATAATAAGCTTTGGCTAATTCATAATTTTCTTGCCAACCTTCATTTGGATAGTCCCAAATCATTTTAATATCATCTAATAATTTTTGGTGGTTAGCATCTTTCGTTCCAAACTTTTTTTTAAGATTGCGATTATTGATTATCCAGGTTCCTAAAGCTACACCATTTTCATCGTATTCATAGCCATTTTTGGTTTTAAAATTGCTAGGAATTTTTAAGTTGCCATAATGCTCATAATAGGCTTTGGCTAATTCATATTTTTCCTGCCATTCGTCGTTTCTTAAGTCCCAAATCATTTCAATTTCATTTAAAAGTTTTATACGGTCAGCAGTTAATTCGAAACTACCAACTCCTTTATATGCATGACGATTATTGATTATCCAGGTTCCTAAAGCTACACCATTTTCATTATATTCATAACCATTAATTGTTTTGAAATCTTGAGGTATTTTTAAGTTACCATGATGATTATAGTAAGATTTTGCTAACTCGTATTTATCTTGCCAGT
>CANRJL010000084.1 GCA_947630935.1 uncultured Bacilli bacterium
TATCAAACTTTTTCATTTATAAAAAGCAGATATTTCTATCTACTTTCTACTTCTTTCCGGAAACTTCCGGAAGAACCATCACTTCCTATTTTTTTTTATTATTTTTTATAAAATTGCAATATATCAACAACTGCAGTTATAATCAAAAAAATACCAACAATCATAAATAGAACATTTTTAGCAAAGATAGAATAGATTCCTAAAGTAATAAAGATAATTGCTCCAAGAATATTTTGAATTAAAAATGTTTGTTCTTCTTGAAATAAAATTGCTTGTTTAATTTTATTCAAACCTATCATAAATAACCATAACCCGGTGATTATTTGAAGTGCATTATTTAAAATACTTGATAAAAAAATAGTTAGTAACCCAACTGCACATCCACATACTCCACTAAGTAAGGCATTAGAGTCTTCAATATTCAATTCCTTTTTTTGCTTAATATATTGGTAAAAGCGAAAAATACCAGAGACTAAAATTAATGCTCCAAAAATAATAAATAATGTTGTAATAAATTGTTCGGCATTAAATAATAAAATAAAACCAAATACAAGCATAATAAAAGAATAAATTAAAGAAGAATTATCTTTTACATTTTTTCCTTTAATAACTGTAACTTTCATACTTCCCTTCTTTCTAAAAAAAGTATATCATGAAATAATAAAAAAGTGAATTCTAGAAAATATTTAAAACAAAGAAAAGTCATGATATAATAAAAGAATAAAAAAAGGGTTGAGAAAATGATTAACAAAGAAATATTATTAGAATTATTTAAAAAGTATCAATTTGATTCATTAACAAAAGAACCATATATCTTCATGGCTCATAATAAAATAGGAATTTATTACACATTCAAAGAAGAATTATATGGTACTTTAAATAGGGTATTCTTGCCTCAAGATAAAGAATCTGCTGAAGAATTTTTAAAGAACTATTACTTATATCGCAATCAAAATATTAAAAAAACAATCAAAATGACCTTACCAGTATATGATGAAGCTTTTGTTAAACCTAATTTCAAAGAAGAAGTAGAAATATTAAATGAAGAAAAAAAAGATTTTATAGAAGCAAATCGTCATTTAAGAAGTGCCTCTTTATTAATAGAAATTATTAAAGAAAAATTAAAAGTATCACTAATTACATATGAAAATGTTAAAGAATTAACAGAACAATATAATAAAATAAAAAAAGAATGGTCTAAGAAAAGATATCATAAAGAAGAAGATATAACTCCTACTGATACAAAAGCTATTTCAAAAATAAAAATAGAACAAGAACAAATTGTTAAAGACTTAGAAGAAACATTAAAAGGGATAAAAACCGAAAAAGAATTATCAGAAATAATATATAGCCTTCTTGATTATTTAAAAGCACTAGAAATGGAAGATAGTCTAATCAATAATAAATATTTTCTTCTAAAAATACCTTTAGAAATAGATTATTTAAAAAAAGAAATAGAGGTTATCGACAATTTTAAACCAACAAAGCAATTAAAAAAGCGTAAAAATAAAGGGAATAAGACAGATGAATTAGAAGAAAAATTAAATGAAATTGCCCAAAAATATCAAACAAATAAAATTATAACATTACCATCTTTTGTTAAAAATGAACAGCAACGAATAGAAGAAAAATATGATATGATTCATGATATGGAACTAGGAACAGCAGCAGATTATTTAATAGAGTTTGATAATTTAAATATAAAAGAAGCCAAAATAAAGAAAAAAGAAAAAGCTACAAATATTATTGTAACTGAAGAAGAAGCCATAAAACAATTACAAGAAGATTTTGAAAAATTACCAGATGAAAACAAAAATATCTTATATTTAATGACTTATTTTCAAAAATATTATAATGATTATTCAATAGAAAAGCAGTTTTTATTAAAAGAACTTCTAAAAATTATTCAAAGTCCAACTAATATTCTAGCCAAAATTAAAATATTTAAAAAAGTAAATTTTTCTTCTCTAGAAGATTTTAATCATTCTGTTGACCAAATTTTTGAAGCAATAAAACAGTATCCAACTTTAAATTTATCCAAAGATATTACAATATATTTTGAACAAAATAGTATTTTATATAAAAATGATATGTTATTTGCATCTTCTAAAAAAGATTGTATGCCAAGAGTAAGTAATGTTCCTACTCCAATAATTTATATTGCTAAATTACAAAAGAATGCTCATGTTTATTTTACACCAAAAAAACTTACAATAGACTTTAAAACAGAGGATAAATTAATATTAAAAGAGAATTATCCATTATTTATTATTTCATGTGAAAATAATATGATTAAAAATACAAAATCTGATATAATAAAAGTAGCAAAAGTAAAAATAGATAAAAAAGAACAAAAAGATATTAAAATAGTTACAAGTTTAAGAATAGAAGACATAACAAATTATAAATACATTGAAATTGCGGGAAAAGAAGAGTAATAATTAAACTAAATATGAAAGGAAAGTTAATATATGAATATTAAAAATTATATAGAAGAAATTAGAAACAGAATTTCTATTTTAGATTTAGAATCTCAAGAAAAAGAATTAAATGAAATAGAAAAAAAGATAAATGAAGAACTAGCCATAGGACTTACAGAAGAACAAATATTAAAAAATTATCCTGTGGATAATCAAGTATTAACAATTTTGAAAAAACATGGAATAAATACTGATTTTATAGGCCAAAATAAAACAAAAACTAAAGATAAATTTAATCAGTTATTTAATATGTTTTATAAATTATTAGATATTATGGCTAAAAATGATTTTAAAGCAAATATAAAAATCATAGGTGATTTATTAATATTAGTTGTCCTAATATGTTTACTAGATATTCCTTTTATATTAATAAGAAATTTAGGAGATTCTTTAATTCAATATATTAACGTACCTTATATGTATAATATTTGGGGAATAATTATCAACATTTTATATATTATAGTAGCAATTTTAATATTCTTAAATATATTTCCAAAATGGTTTAAAAATTTAAAACCAACACCTAAAAAAGCTAAAAAAGTTAACGTAGCAAAATTGGGCGAAGATTTAACATCAATTTCATTAAATGATATTTCTCAAGATAAAGAAGTTAAAAAGGAATGAATAATTTTAAATTTTGTTTCACAAGTATAAAAAACTAAGAAAATTTCTGAAAAAGAAGAACTCTATTTTTCTATTGACTTAGGGGGGGAAAGTAAAATACATTCCACAACCCTAGTATTTATGGGATATTGTAAATTTAATTACTCATAAAATACTCAATTTTAAAAAAATTTTGATATATCTTCGATAATTTTTTGCTTGGTTTTATTACTTATATTACCATAGGTATCAATAGTAGTTTCTATGTTTTTATGTCTTACTCGATTTTGAATGGCATCTAATGGAACACCCAGTTCTTGCATTAGTGCAACACCACTATGTCTTAAATTATATATTACAATTTTTGGAAGTCCAGCTTTCTCAGTATATAATTTAAATAATTCGTGTATTACTTGATCACTATACGGATTCATTGTTGAAAAATTGCAAAACAATGGGGTGTCTTCATTAATTTCTACTTCAAAATGATTTTCAATCCATTCTCTATACTCGTATATTTCTTCAATAATTTTTTCAGGTATTAGTAATATATCTTTTGAATTATCTGTTTTAGTTCTTTCTGTAATATGACAATTTCTATCTATATTTGCATTTATAACAATAGAATTTTTATCTTTTAATATTTTACTATATTGTAATGCTCTAATTTCACCTATGCGAGCTGAAAGAGAATAATCTATATTAACTAATAGGTGAATAAGTCTAGCCTTGTAGGCTACTAATAAATTAGTATTATTAAAATCTTCTTCACAGGCTTTTCTAAATTTATCAACTTCTGATGGACTCCAAATTTTGTGAATGACTTTTTCTTTTTTAAATTGCCGTATTTCTGATAAAGGTGATTCATCAATTATTTTATTTCTTACTAGCCAATTAAAAAAAGCTTTAATATCTCTCAAAACACCATATTTACTTGAAGATGTTTTGTTTCTATTTTCAATTTCAATTTTTACTTGTAACATATCTTCCTTTGTAATAGAAAAGAGTTTTTTCTTACCATATTCTTTAATTAAATATAAATTACAAGTATTTCTTTTTGAATTTAAAGTTCTTGGTGCTAAATTCATATTATATTTTGCATCATACATATATTTTTCAAAAGCTTCACTAACAGTTGTTTTATTATTAATTGAATAGGTAAATCTTTTTTGAATAGTTGGATCAGTTTGAATTTTTCTTGCTGTTTTAATATCTAATATTTTTGCGCCATTTCTTTTTCCATCAATAGTTGAAATTGAACTCCTTTTCCCATCGATAAACATATCAACAATGTAATTACCATTTTTAATATTTTGCTTAATACCAGGATATTTGGTATTTCTATAGAATTTTTTATCCATTTTAAATCTCTCCATTCTTTACTTTTATTACTGTTTTTAGTATAATGGAGACATAGGAAAACTCCAATTGGTGTTGTGGTTTTTCTAAGGGGACTATGTCTCCGTACC
>CANRJL010000085.1 GCA_947630935.1 uncultured Bacilli bacterium
GTATGTTGGTATTAAAGTATATGAAAAACAAGCTATAAATAAAAAATGGTATTTTATCTTTTTATTAAGTTTAATGTTTTTTAAACCTTTTTATTTCATCCAAAATAAAATACCATTTTTCCAAACTTATAATAATGTTTTTAATCAAGCTAATATTTATATGGGAATATTTGCAATAGGGGTAATATTTTTATTAAATATAATCTTTGAATTATTTCCATTACCTAAAATCAAAAAATTCTTAAAGTACATTGGTAGTTTTACTTTAGAAATATATGTTGTTCATATTGCTTTAAGAAGAATCGGAATTGATGTTTTAAATGTTCCTTTAAAAAATATAAAAGATATTTTAGAAATGATAATTATGTATATATTATTAAGTTTAATAATTGCTAAATTATTGCAAATAATTTTAAATAAAATACATTTGCCAAAAGAAAGGAAAAAAATAAATGAAAAAATATGATTATTTAGTTGTAGGAGCAGGGTTATTTGGTGCAACTTTTGCTTATGAAATGCAAAAAAAAGGTAAAAAGATTTTAGTAATTGACCGCCGAAATCATATTGGAGGTAATATTTACTGTGAAAAGATAAATGATATAAATGTTCATAAATATGGCGCGCATATATTTCATACTTCTTCAAAAGATATCTGGAATTATGTTAATCAATTTTGTGAATTTAATAATTATATTAATTCGCCAATAGCTAATTATAAAGGAGAACTTTATAATTTACCTTTTAACATGAATACTTTTACTAAATTATGGTCTGATGTAATAACTCCTGAAGATGCCAAAGCTAAAATTGCTTCCCAAAAAGACCAATTAAAAAATAAAGAACCTCAAAATTTAGAAGAACAAGCTATTAGTTTAGTTGGTAAAGATATTTATGAAAAATTAGTCAAAGGCTATACTGAAAAACAATGGAATAAAGATTGTCGGGATTTACCTAGTTTTATTATTAAACGTCTTCCTGTAAGATTTACTTTTGATAACAATTACTTTAATGACCGTTACCAAGGAATTCCTATAGGTGGATATAATCAAATTATTGCCAAAATGCTTGAAAATTGTGATGTTAAATTAAATACTGATTACTTAGAAGATAAAGAAAAATATAATGCGTTAGCTAATAAAATTTTATATACCGGCATGATTGATGAATATTTTGGTTATAAATTGGGCAATCTAGAGTATCGTAGTTTAAAATTTGAAACGACGATATTAGAAGATATTGATAATTATCAAGGCAATGCTGTTGTTAATTATACTGATAGAGAAACTAAGTATACAAGAATTATCGAACATAAACATTTTGAATTTAATGATTGTCATGGTACCGTAATCACAAAAGAGTATCCTGCTAATTGGCATATTGGCGATGAAGCTTACTATCCAATTAATGATGATAAAAATAGTGCTTTATATGCCAAGTATCAACAATTAGCTTTAAAAGAAAAAAATGTTATGTTTGGTGGTAGATTAGGTTCATACAAATATTATGATATGGATAAAGTAATCAAATCTGCCTTAGAATTAGTAAAAGAATGCAATTAACTTGCTACTTTATGAGAATTTTGATAAAATAAAAATTGATTTTTAGAGGTGATTATTCATGACCAAAATTTCCAAAAACAAAATTAATCATCAAGAAAATGTCTTTCTTAAATATACTATTTATTTTGGTTTAATATCATTATTTATTATTTTAATATTTTTCCAATATAAAAAAGGTTTTATGTGGTTAGATGGTATTAGACAACATATGCTTAATTTAAGTTACTATCGTTCTTTATTAATAGATTTTTTTACTACTGGTAAGTTTCAGACATTTACTTGGCATATTGGGGGCGGGATAGATAATTTTGCAAATATTGCCTATTTCATGTTAGGCGATTTTTTAGCCAACTTTAGTATTTTTTTCTCAGAAGATAAATTATATTTATTATATTATATTTTAGGTTTTGCCCGTATTTATTTAGTAGGTCTTAGTTTTATCTGCTACTGTAAATATAAAAAAATGAATAATCATAGTACTTTAATGGGTGCCTTAATGTATGCTTTTTGTGGTTACTGTTTATTTGCTAGTTTTCGCCATCCTTATTTTACTAATTCCATTGCTATTTTTCCTTTATTAATGATTGGTATTGAAAAAATCGTAAACGAAAACAAAAAAGCTTTTTATGTTTTGGCAATAGCTTTAGCAACATTCTGTAATTTTTATTTTGCCTATAGTTTCTTTATCTTTATTGGTATCTATGCCATATTCCTTACTATTTCTAAATATCGGCAAGATGGCTTTAAAAAAATCATCCAAAAAATATTAACCGTTATTTTTTATAGTCTTTTAGGAATACTATTAACAGCAGTTATTTTACTTCCAACAGCTTACTTATATCTTACTTCATCAAGAGTAGGGTTCGAAGTATATCCTTATCCTTTTAGCTATTATCAAAGTTTTTTGCCATCTTTAATTACTATTTCTGCTGGTTATTGGCGAATATTTACAGTTCATGCAATTATCTTAATAACCTTACCATACTTTTTAAAACATCATAAAGAAGATAAACCAAAATTTTACTTATTTCTAGTCTTATTAATTCCTTTATTAATCTCGCAAGTAGGAAGTATCTTTATGGGCTTTTCATTTCCTAACAATAGATGGAGTTTTGTCTTATCTTTTCTTCTAGCATATATGACAACTCTTTTCTTTAACAACGACAAGCCATTAGACCAAAAGGACAAAAGATTTATTATTGGTTTTGATTTTATATATATTAGTTTTATTTTCTTAAGTCAATATTCTTTTAATCATGTAATGTTCTTTTGTTTTATCGAAGTAATAATTTTAATAGCTTTAATCTTTAATAATAAATTAGTAAAAAATTCGCCTCAATACCGGCGGTGTACCTTAGCTATTCTAATTATTGGTATTTGTTATTTAGCTTATTCATTTTATGGTGTTGAAAATAATAACTATAGTAAAGAATTTGTTAATTTTAATGCTGTTAATTATTTATATAAAACAAATGAAGAAAAACATAAAGATTTAAAAAAAGCTTTAGATTATGTTGCTAAACAAGAAGATAATGATTTTTACCGGTTATTTATTTATCCAACTCATTTTTTAAATCTCCAATTAAAAGGTGACTATAATTATAACTCATTACCATTTTATTATTCAATTACACCTCAAGAAGTTTGGCAAATAAGCGATGATATAAAAAGTAGTGAACAAGATGTTACTTACTCTTTTAAAATATTAGATAATCGAACTAAAATAACAACTTTATTAGGTAATAAATATTTTATTGGCAATAAAAGCTATGTTCCACCATATGGTTATAAATTATTAAAAGGCTATCATGGTGAATCAAAAATATATGTTAATGAATATGCTTTACCATTTGTGATGTTTTATGATAAAACAATAACTACCGAAGAATATAATAATTTAACACCAATTGCTAAAGAAACATCATTATTAAAACAAGTAGCTGTAGAAGATGATAAAGTGAATTTAACTAAAGGAACAACAGATTTTTCTAATGAAATAACAACATTATCTTTCCCTGGCGAAAAACTTGAAGTCAAAAATACTTCTAAAAATAAAATAACTATAAATTTAGAAGACCAAGAAGCTTTAAAAAATAGTGAAGTATATGTTTATCTTACTGGTTTAAAATTTACTCCTGAAACTAAAGAGCAAATAATAAACCGTAATATTGCTAGTATTCAAAATGAAGAAAGTAAACTAAATCAATTAAATGAAATTGCTCAAATAAAAAATAAATATAAATTTTATGAACCAAGTTATGAATTTAATACATCATTTAGATATGGGCAAAGAGGTAAAACTATTATGACTAGAGATTATAAAGAAGACCCATATTTTGTTGATAATTCAACTTTACTAGTCAATTTAGGCTATTTTGAAGAATTCAAAGATAACATTGAGATTTCTTTTTCCCAAATAGGTGAGTATAACGTTGATAATATTGAAGTAATTGGAGTAAGTATGACTAATTACGAAGAAGACATTACTAATTTAAAAAGAAGTTCATTTAAATTAGAAGAATACAATGAAGAATCATTAAGTGGTAGCATTGATGTTAAAAAAGATGGTATTATAAAATTTGCAACACTTTATTCTAAAGGTTGGGAAATCTATATCGATGATGAAAAAGTTGAACCATTAAAATTAAACAATGCTTATTTAGGAGCCCAAGTGTCAAAGGGAAGTCACAAAGTAACCATAAAATACCATACACCATACTTAAAAGAAGGAATATATATTTC
>CANRJL010000086.1 GCA_947630935.1 uncultured Bacilli bacterium
CGGAGATATATTTTAACATATTGAAATGTAACATTTTAAAAAAATCTTTATGTAACATTTTAAAAAAGGATTAACATTTTATGCAAATAAATTGACTTTTGGGTTATTTTATTGTAATATAAATTTAATTTAAATGGGGGATCGTTATGTACGAAGAAAAAGAAAATATTGAAAATGAAGAAAAAAAGGTTGTAATTTCTGAAGATTCTGAAGATTTTGAAGAACCTAAGAAGAAAAAAGAAATTCATTTTGATTGGCCATCAATTCTTATAAAGCTTTTGATTTTGTTTGTTTTTATCTTTTTTATTATATTTATAATTAATAAAGTTGGCAAAGGTAATAAAAATACGTTGTTTAATAAAAATATTGAAACTATGCGTGCTGGGGCATATTCATATTTTAAAGATGAAGTAAATCGTCCTGTGGAGGAAAATGAGGAAATCGATATTACTCTTCAAGATATGATTGATTCTGATATGGTTAATCAATCTAATTTAGCTGATAAACTTACATGTAATAGTGAAGTTAGTCATATTTCAGTTACTAAAGTTAGTGATACAAAATATAATTTAGATGTTTATTTGACTTGTGGTGAAGAAACAAGAACTGAAAATTATACACTTAATTATCGTTCTTTAAAAAATGAAAATTCTTCTAGTACTGCTAAAGAAGAAAAAGAAGAAACGGAAACTGTAAAAGATTCTAGTAATGTGAGTGCTTCACAAGTGAGTAATGATAGTAATAAAAAATCTTCTAATGGAAGTTCTAGTAGCGTAAATTCTACTAGTAGTTCTGGCAGTGTTAGTGAAAATAATTCTAAGACTACTTTATATGAGCTTAGTAGAGTTATTCAAGATAATGCAACTTATAGTTGCCCCGATGGTTTTACTTTAGTTGGAGCATCTTGCTATAGTAATATTAAATTATATAAGGCTAAAGCTGTTCCTAAATATCAGGTTATTCCATCTAAGAAAATTAATGCAAGTTATCATAAAGATGAAGTTGAAAAAGTATATGCCGATCCGATTGTTCAAACTTCAGCTGCTAGTTTAAGTTGCTCTAGTGGATATACATTAGTAGGTCAAGTTTGTCAAAAGACAGTAGCGCCAACAGTAAAGACAAGTACAAGTTATCAATGTCCAGAAAATACAACTTTATCAGGAACAAAATGTGTAAAAACTGCTTCTCTTATTCAGAAATCAGCTACTTATAAATGTTCAAGTGGAACTCTTACTAATGATAATCGTTGTAAAGTTACATCTAGTGTTTCTGTTCGTTGTAAAAAAGGGACTTATGATAGTTCGAAAAAGCAATGTTATGTAACTAAAAATGCTACAAAAGTTTATACAAATTGGCGAAGTATTGGTGTAACTTCTTATTCATCAAAATTAAAAGAGACTGACTATGAGACAAGAAGATATGAATATATTGGCGTTAATGCTTATGGTAATTATAGTTATAGAGTGTATACTAGAAGTTTTACTGGTGGCTATAGTTGTTCAAGTGGTACATATGCAGGAAATGGTAAATGCCATGTTTATAGTTCTTCTTATTTAGAAAATTATTGTAAATCTGGTTATACGTTAAATAGTAAAGGAACAAAATGTGTTAAATATACTAAGGCAAGTGTTAAAACGAAAGCTTCTACAAGTTGCCCAAGTGGTTATACTAAGAGTGGGGATAAATGTGTTCGTTATATTAATGCTACACCAGTAGTGCAAAAAGTAAGTACTTGTCCAAGTGGTTATGAAAAAACTAGTGATAATAAGTGTATGATTGCTAAAAAACCTGTTACTAAAGAGGGTAAAACAGTGTATTCTTGTCCAAGTGGTTATGAAAAATTGGGTGATGGTTCTTATACAAAATGTGTGAAAAAAAATGTGACTCCTGGTTATTATTATTGTACTGATGAATCAGCTACGTTAAATGATAAGAAATGTATAACTCCATCACAGACAGAATTTTTAGGATATAATTGCCCAAAAGGATATGAGTTATCTGGTAATTATTGTTATATGTATACAGATAGTGAAAAAGTTAAAGCAACGAAAGTACCTGGTGCGGTTTTAAAAGAGGAATTCATTTGGAGTGCAACTAAAAAAATAGATGGTTGGAATTTTACGGGAAATACTAAGAAAGTATAAAAAGGAGAAGATAGATTTTTCCTTTTTTTTGGTTTATAATATTTGTGGAGTTGATAGTATGTCTGTTTATGAATTAGTTAAAAATTTCAAGAAAAAGTATCCAGCTACGATTGCGTGGCGATTATTTCAAAATGCTAGTGTTGTAGAGGAACATTTAAATGATGATGAAGAAATTCTGTTTGCTTTTGCTGGTCAAAAAAATGATAATTTTTTAGATTTCTTTACAACAGCAGTGGTAGTTTTAACAAATAAAAGAATATTGATTGGACAAAAACGAATTTTATTTGGATATAGTTTGAATTCTATTACTCCAGATTTATTTAATGATATGCAAATTTTTCAAGGCTTTTTATGGGGTAAAATAACTATAGATACAGTAAAAGAAACTGTTATTTTGACAAATTTAGCAAAGAGTTCATTGATAGAAATTGAAACTGTTATTTCGAGTTTTATGATGGAAGAAAAGAAAAAATATGGGCTTAGAAGAACTGAAGAAAGTTAAATATAAACGTAGACTTTATTTTATTTGTTTTGTTGTTTTGCTAATTTTAATATTATGTCGGGAATTTTTAAAGTCTAAAAATTATGAAATTGATTATAAACGAAATGAAATTTCTATTCATGAACAATATAAAAAAGATTTAGAAAGTTATTTTTATACTTTTACTGTGCAAGATAAAGAATTTACTACAGCTATTGCTAAGAAATATATTGTAAGCCGAAAGTTGGTTCGTGAAATTGCTGTTTATGAAGAAGATGATGAAATGTGTTTAGATATATCAAGTAATCAACTTTCTTTTGAACCTTTATGCCGAAAAAATGATGAACAGCTTTCTTTTGCATTAGTTAGTGATAAAATGAAAGAACATTTTTCAAAATATCATTTAACTGTGCCAGATGATACTTCTAGTTATGAAGCAATAAATGTTCATTCATACATGTATCATAATTATTATTTATGGAATTATCGGGGTTTTTATCATTTAAATAATCAAAAGCAAGAAACTATTTCGTTATTTTCAAATGATATTTATACTCCAAAATTAATAATTGCAACACGTGATTATTTGTTTGTTCCTGATTTTACTTCGGAATTTTATTTTTCTAAAGCTTTTGTTATTGATGCTGCTACTGGCAAAGTTATTACTTGGAAATTAAAACATGAAATTTATTTTGATAGTGAAGTTTTGGGAGTTATAGGCAATAATATTTATCTTTTAGATAAACATGAAAAAAAAGAATGGAAAATAAATTTAAAAGCTACTAAATTAGATTTAGTGGGAAGTGAAAAAAAAGATGGAGTTATTTTTCAAGATAAATGGCTGACAGTTAATATGGCCAAATTATTAAATCAAAATTCTTTCTTTTCGGGTTTAAAAAATATTAATTTTGTAAATGAAGATTCTTTGAAAGCTTATGTGTTAGATAAAGCTATTCTTATGAAGAAAGAGCCAGTTAAAGAAATTATTTTTTCTAAAGATGATGAAGTATATTATTTACTTAATGATAGTTTATATATGAATTCGTTTTTAACAGGTGAAGTTAAATTACTGACTAATTTTGAATGGAATTTTAATTATCAAGATATGATTTTTATTTTTTAGATATTTGTACCTCTTTTTAAAAATATACATATTTTATATTAGGAGTGATGAAGTATGTATGATTATTATATTTTAGAAGATGGAGAAAATTTAGATAGTATTTGTAATTTATTACATTTAAATAAAGTTGAATTAATGAGATTAAATTCTATAACAGATGAAAAAGATGTTCAAAGAGGGACTCAGTTAAAAGTGCCAGTTGCTGATACAAATTATTTTAATATGTATACTATTGTTAAGGGGGATACCATTTTTATGGGGAATATGAGAAAGACATGATGAAATCGTCTTTTTTGATATAATTATTTTAATAAGTAATTTAAATTATAAGAAAAATCTTTTATAAATTTAATTTTGATAAAATACGATGGAGGTGACTATAATGAAAAACAATATGATTATATATGTATCAAAAGATGGTAATGTAAAAGTTGATGTTAATATACAAAATGAAGATATATGGATGAGTCAAGATGTTATGT
>CANRJL010000087.1 GCA_947630935.1 uncultured Bacilli bacterium
GGCCTGGGGGGACTTGAACCTCCGACCTCACGCTTATCAGGCGTGCGCTCTAACCAGCTGAGCTACAAGCCCATTTCGTCTCGATGACTACTTAATTCTATCTTATAACAGAAAATTTTGCAAGCTTTTTTTATAAATTTTCTGTAAAATTAACAAATTGGCTACCCAGGCAGGATTCGAACCTGCGAAATGATGGGGTCAGAGCCCATTGCCTTACCACTTGGCGACTGGGTAAATTTTTTTAAGAACAATCTTATTCTATCATAAACCTGTTTAATTTACTAGCTTATTTAACGAATCAAAACCAATTTATTAATAGACGCTAAATAATTTGAACTATCCAAAACCTCTTCTGTTACTTTTAACAATCGGCGATTTGCTGTTGCATTAATAATATAATATTTATTATTTTTAACTCCCAAATACATAACAACATGCCCAGGCATATATAATAAGGAAGGAAAACTATTGGCAATTTTATTTAATTTTTCAGAATATGGCAAACCAGTCAATGAAACAACTTCCCCTACACTTTTATTTTGGTCTGACGTATTTCTTGGGAAAACAAACCCAAATGTCCGAAAAACATTTCCTACAAAGCTTGAACAATCTACACCATAATCCATTCCTCCCCAGCGATAAGGTGTTTCTTTATATTCAAAAGCTTGTTTAAAAAGATTTTCTTTAGTAAATGGCAAATAACCAATAGAAGCATTTTCTTTGGCAATCGTTATTTCTTGCTTCATAACCATTCCATCCGCTCCTTTATAAGGCAAAACTAATTTATATGACCCACTAACCTCTTTTTGATAAGGCAAAGTAACACTCATATCTAGATTAACACCATTTACATTTAACGATGCTTTTGTAATAACAGCAAAAGAATTAGTATTTATAAAGTAATTATAATCATCATCAGTTGCATATGCAATATTTTCTTTTTTCACCCAACCATAATAAGTTTTACTAATTACAAAAAACCATTTTCCATCTTTACTTTCATGTAAAATTAACACTGGTACATTTACAAGAAGCTCAGTTTCTTGTAAATCATCAAAATTTCTTTCATTTTTATTGCTATAAAAATGAATATCTGTTGGAAAAGATTTTAAATTGCTTCTTTTTACAACAATGCCCTTCTGAGCATTTATAGCTTTTATATTATCCAAATTTCTATTTTCTAAAATTTGATTTTTTTCATTATTTGTAACTGCAATACCATCATTATACTTAGTATCTAATGGTAATGAATATGAATTAACATACTCCATAATTTTTTCTTTCGAATAATATGTAATTCCCAAATTATATAAAGCAGATGTTTTAGAAGCAATTTTGGCATTATATTGCTTAATCTGACTAGCACTCAATAACATTTTGTTATCTTTAGAATCAATATCATAAGTATTTAAAGGTTCATTATTTATTGAAGGTTCATTAGAAGAACTATTATTGCTGGTATTATTATCAGTATTAGTATTAGCTTCTATTTTTGGCTCTTGAGACTGTTCATTTTTATCTTCTGGCAAACTATTATCGTTTTCTTTTACTTCTGTATCTTTTTGAGGGGTATCATTATTATTAATTTGTTCTTGAATAGTTTCATCATTAGCAATAGCGTTTTCTATTTTTTCCTTTTCTTCTAAAGGCATCGTTTCTTTATTTAACACTAAATTATATTGTAAAAATAAATTTTCTAAAGATGAATATAAAATTGAATAATCATTTTGCAAAGTTTCATCTAAATGATAAGCTTCTAGATAGACACTATCACCACTTTGAACATAATTATTTTCAAACATATATTGAATAAGTAATAAAAAAGCATCCAAAGTACTCTGTCCTTTTAAATTTTCAAATGAAGTAACGTCAATCTTGTTATCTAAAGAATAAATTCCATCTACAGTGTTATGATGAATTTTAATCATAAATTTTGCATAAATATCTAAAATTAAAAACATATCTTTTTCTTCATCTTTATTTTCATCAACTATAGACTCATTAGGATAATTAGAGTTATTTAACGTATTTGAATTGTTATTATTAAAACGTTTAAAATAAATTACTATCAATAATATAATTAATAACAATATAATACTTAGTAAACTATAAAATACTACTTTATTTTTTAATAACTTTTTCATAGCAATCTTCCTTTACTATACTATCCTATAATTTACTATATCATAATCTAAATTTAAAATACAAGTAAGCAAAAAAGAATTGACAAAATATTTTAAAATATTTAATTAATATTTACAGTTAAAAATCTAAAAAAATTTTTTTAAAGCTACTTTTGGCATTATCACTAAATATGCAGCACATATAATTATCATTTTCAAAAAAAATATACTTATTTTTAATATTTTCTAACTTAATAGTTTGAAATTTCATTAAAAAACCTTTTCCTTTTAATTTACTATAAGCTTCTTTTTTTACCCATTTTTCAATTTTCTTTTTATTATTTATCTCATTATCTAAATATTTTTGAGAAATTAAATTATTTATAATTCTATTTGTTTGTTCAATATCTATACCAACTTCATAATCTGAAACAGCACAAGCAATATAATTTTTAGAATGTGAGTAATTAAAATATATGTTAGAATTTTTAAAATACGGCTTACCATATTTTGATATAAATATTTCTTTATTTTCTAAATGCAAATAATCTAACATTTTCTTTAAAACAAATCGTGCTTTTATTGTCTCAGATTTTTTACCATTTTTACCTAATTTAATATCTGATTTTTTTACAATAACATAATAAACAATATTTTGTTCAATCATACTATAACCTCTTAGTCTTAATATAAAAGAAATCACCTAGTGAATACAAAAAATTTTACAAAATTCATAATCATATATATGATTTATACCTAATTTTTATAATAGTATTTTTTTAACCTAGCCTAAGCTATTTGCATATTTCTTCCTGATACGAATGGCTATCAATTACTTTTGCTTTAATATTGAAAGTAGTTTAATATTCAGCTCAATTTTATGATTTTTCTATATTAAGGATATTAAAAAATTTAATTAATAGAATGCCATGTATTTATTTTCTTGTATATGGCTGTAATGCATAGTATAAACTTCTTTGCAACATAATTTCATTTTGCTCTAATTGAACAGCAATTTTTTTATTTAAATCAGTCATACTTTGAGCATAATTAATGTTAGATATTATGTGTAATATATAAGAATCAACCATTGACAATTTTTCATAATTTTCAGGTTTTTGCTCTTCTTTTACCTTAGCGTTTAATTCCTCTTTTGAAATTTTACTTAATCTAGTTATTTCTTGCTTTGCATATTGTAATTCTTCTGATGTTAATTTGCTTAACATTAATTTATTAATAGATTCATTACACATATAGTCATATACTTTCATATAATCTTCTTCAGAACATTCACCATTTTCGTATAGCTTAAATAATTTAGCAAATATTTTATTTCTACTATATCTACTAGCTTCTTCTAACTCTTCATAAGATAATTCAGATACTTTTTTTGTATCAAAATATTCAATTCTTTTCTTTTCAAATTCCGGCTCATAAGATAACCATTTAGTCCATTCAATATCAGGAGATACATTACCAATTACATTACCATGAATAATTTTAGGCTTACAACCCATTTTTATCATTTCTTTAGCCATCATTCTATTAAAGTCATTCATAAATAAACCTCCTTAAGTGATTACTATTTTAATCATGAAAGCAGATAATAGATTTATCTTGCATATATATAATATCACATTTTTCTTTATTTTATTTAATTTTTATTATTTATGGCCATGTAGTAACTAGCACTAGAAAATTATCATATAATTTCCTGAAAATTACTTGTTTTTTTACTATGGATATGATACAATCAACTAGTCAATGGACCTCTAGCTCAGTTGGTTAGAGCAACCGGCTCATAACCGGTCGGTCATAGGTTCGAGTCCTATGAG
>CANRJL010000088.1 GCA_947630935.1 uncultured Bacilli bacterium
GCTGAATAATATTCAGCCATACCCTCTAAAACACTTTCCATAAGAATACCTGAGGCATCATCAGAAATATTTTCTCTTGCTGAATATACTTTAACACCATTTTTCTTTAATTTTGCTTTATAATTTGCTGAATCGTATCTATTTCTTGCGAATCTGTCTAATTGATAAACTAAAATTCCCTGAAATGCTTTACTTTTACTATCTTCTATCATTTTTTGAAATTGCTCTCGATTATCACTTGTTCCGCTTCTTGCTTCGTCTTTATATATGTGAATAATATTCATATCATTTCGTTGTGCAAATTCCTTACAATATTTTAATTGCCCTTCTATTGATTGTTCTGTTTGATTATGTGAACTAAATCTTGCATATACTACAACATTCAATTTTTATTTTCACTCCTTTTTACAAAACAAATGAAGGCTTTTAACCCTCATTTGTTACTTTTTATTTTTCGCTTTCTGCTTTTTTTCTTGCTATTTCTTCTTTATTTATTAGACTAAGTTCGCATACGTAATATTCTGCTATACTTTCTAAAACAGTTTTCCTTAAAATTTCATTTTTGTCATTTGAATATCTTTGTCTAATTTTTCCAAAAAAATTTAGTTGTTCTTCTACTTCTTTTATTTTTTTTCACCTCTTTCTTTTTTTATTTTTATTGCATTACAATTTTTCAAATATCTTTCAAGTTGTCTATTTTTTTCTGTATTATCTTTTTGTCTATTATCTTTTGATTTTTTTAGTTGATATTCAATGTCTTTTAAGATTTTTGTATTAATTATATCTTTTAAAAATATTTTTTCTCTTGTATTGACATTTGCTTGAAATTCTGTTTTAAAATCTTCCTTTTCCTTTATATTATTTTTTCTATCTATGTATATCATTTTATCTTCTATCATTATGTCATAAAAATCTGTTATTTTTGATAAAATTCCAAAATGTGTTTCTTTCCAATATTCTTCTGCTTTCCTATAATTTTCTTCGGCTTTGATTTCTATATTTATCCTTTCTTCTTCTGTTTCATTTTCTGGTATTACAAAACTAAAATCACTTATTGGGAATATCTCTTCTTGCTCAATTAAATAATTTATTGTGTCAATTATATTAGGAGCAAATTTTTTTAACATTTTCAAAACTTCAATGGATTTATCATTTAAACCTGTTATTTTTGAAAATTCTTGCTCGTTAATATTGGTACTTTTACTTTCAGTTTGCCCTAATAAATAATTTATAGATGTATCTAATTCATTTGCTAGTTTCTTCAATAATTCTGCTGGAACTGATGTTTTGTCATCTTCATATTTTCCTAATATATATCTTGTAATTCCTATCTTTTCTGCTAATTCTTCTTGTTTTATACCTTTATTCTTTCTTAGGTATTGAATTCTTTTACCAATACTTGCTTTTTTATCAAGTTGATAAATTTTTGTAACCTTATTCATATTTCCACCTCCTTTATGTGCAAATTCATCACTTAATTATATTATGTGTTGATTTTATCATATTTTTCTGATAAAATCAATAAGAAAAATAAAAATAATAAAAAAAAATTATTGTAAAGGAGGTTTTTATATGTTTACTGATGAAGAAAAGAAAAAAATTCGTGTTATCCAAAACGAATATCATAAAAATTGGAGAAAGAAAAATCCTCAAAAAATTAAAGCCATAAATGAGCGATATTGGAAAAAGAAATTAGCAGAAAGGAGCAAAAAATGAAATTTCCAAAAGAAATAATACAACAATTTGTATCCTATATTGATTTAGATGATGTAAAAAGTTTTGCCCTTTTACATCCTGAATTAGTAGAGGTCGAAAATACCAAAGAACAAGAAAAAATATTTACTATTGGCTCATTTGTTACAGGCATAATGATAAAACAAACCCCAAACTTAAAATTTGTTATTTTATGATTTTTAGATAGTTACTAATGATACAAAATCTAAAAAAAAAAGATTTTTAGAACTATAAAAAATAATTATGTAATTTGGAATTGTTTTCTAAATTAGGAAAGGAATAAAAAATGGAAGAAAAATATGTAAAATTAAAAGGTAAAGTAAGAATTGATAAAAAAGATTATAAAGAGGAGCAAATCAATGCTCCTGAGTTTACAGATGATTATGGTCGTATAATCAAATGTGGATATGTAGTTTTTGATTTTGATAAAGAACCCTATATCTCTATTATATCAAAAATTATAGAAAAGTCCACTTTGAAATGTAAAAAACTCACAACAACAAGAGGTTATCATTTTATGTTTAAAACTTCTTGTTCAAAAATAAAAAATAAAAGTCATCAGTTTAATTGGATAGGTTTAGAATGTGATATTAAAGGAGTAGGAACCCAAGAAGATGGAAAAATCGCCTATCAAGCAATTAGAGTAAATGGCGAAACAAGAAAAGAAGAATATGTAAATGGTGCAACTTCTGATGAAGATTTGGATTATGCTCCTTTATGGTTATATCATATTACAAAAAAAACAGATCAAATCGATTTAACTATTGACCAAACAGGAAATAGAAATGATATGTTTCATCGGCGAACTTATGATTAAAGCCAAAAAGAATGGTTTTACTTATGAAGAATATTACCAAATGGCTCATATCATAAATAATTATGTTTTACCTTCTTCATTAGATGAAAAAGAACTAAACACAGCAATTCGCCAAGAAGAATGGGACAATATTGAAGTACCTGAAAATAATCAACTTCTATTTTTAAAGGTGCAAGATGTAATTGACTATTGGAATTGCATTTGGGTTAATAATAAATTAACCTTTTTTAATCAAGATAAAAATAGATATGATATAAATGAAGATATATTATTATGTTATTTGTTAGAAAAATACAAATATGAAAATCTAACAATGACTAGAGCCAAGGAGGTGATTGAACAAGTGAATATACAACTAAAAACTAAACTTAATTATTTATATGAAAGAAATAGCGAATATATTTTATGTGGAAATCATTTAGTTTCAACAATAAAAGATGAGATAATTCCTAATACTAGAAGTATTTTTACAGACATCTATTACCCTTATGAAATTATGTCAAAGGAAGAATTTGATAACTTTAATGGAAGAGCAAAATCTTTTATGGAAGAAATCAGTTGCTATGATGAAGAAAAAAACAAAGATGTATTAACTATAATTTGGGAATGTATCGGTTGTATGTTAGCCCCTACTAAACCATTTGGAAAAATTTTTATTTGGTATGGTTCTGGTGCTAATGGTAAATCTCTCCTAATAAAATTAATACAATATATTATGGATAATTTACTTACTAATGCTAATATTTTATCTATAAATGATAAATTTGCATTAGAAAGTGTAATAGACGGAATTTGTAATGTAACAGATGATGTTGGAATAACTACTATTAAAGAAACAGGAATCCTAAAATCTTTAATACAAGGTGGAGATGTAGAAGTGAATAGAAAATATAAAAAGCCAATTAAATGGAAACCAAATTCACAATTCGTCATCTGCTGTAATGATATTCCTAACATTGCAGATACATCAAAAGGTATGATTAGAAGATTAAGTTTTATACCATTTGAAATGGAACTTCCGGAAGATAAACTAGATGTAAAACTAGAAGAAAAACTAAAAGAAGATGTCAACAATTTAAGATACATTATGACAGGAGCAATATTTGCTTATAGAAAAGCATTAGAAAGAGGAAAATTAACCGAAATAAAAAAACAAATTGATTTAAGAGAGGACTTTTTAGATGAAAATAAATCCCCTATTGATGTATTTTACGATTATTTAATCGAGCAAAAAGGTCAAGGAGATACTGAAAAATTTTATACATGGCTAGATGATAAAACAA
>CANRJL010000089.1 GCA_947630935.1 uncultured Bacilli bacterium
TTAATAATTACAAACATATTTAGAAAAACTAAAAAGATGATGAATTTTACTTCATCACCCCTTAATGTTTAAGAACCCTATTTATAAACTTTCAGTTAATTCAATAGATAAATCAATTTTATTATTGCCCCGTAAGACTTTTACCTTAACAGTATCACCAACCGTATGATTAAACAATAAATATCTTAGATAAGCAATACTAGTAACTTCTTTGCCATCCATTTCTAAAATAATATCGCCATCTTTTAAACCAGCCTTATCAGCAGGACTATTACTATTAACATCTTCAACATAAACACCATTTGTAATATCTAAATCATTTAATCTTGGATAATATAAATACTGAGCATCAGCTAAATTTCGCATCGAAATTCCTAATAATGGTCTTTGAATACTTTCACCTTTTTCTAATTTAGAAGCAAAATTCATAGCCGTTTCAATAGGAATCGCAAAGCCCATTCCTTCTACTCCTGTACTCGCTAATTTAAGTGAAGTAATACCAATAACTTGACCATTGCTATTTACTAATGGACCACCAGAATTCCCTGAATTAATTGCTGCATCAGTTTGTAAAACACTCATCATCATGTCACTTACTGAACTATTTGATAAAGATACCCCAACTAAACGATTCTTTCCAGAAACGATACCTCGAGTAACTGTTCCTGAATAAGAATCAGCATCTAAAGGCGCTCCTACAGTAAAGACAGTATCGCCAACTTTTGCATCTTCACTACTTCCAACTTCCGCAACTTTATCAACTTCATTTTTACTTATACTTAACACTGCTATATCTGAATAAGTATCTTTACCAGCTACTTTTGTTTCAACTAAATTACCATTAGTCATTTCTACAAATACAGAATCACCACGTTCAATAACATGATTATTAGTTAAAATGTACGCTGTATTACCATCAGTTTTATATACAAATCCCGTACCAGTAGCATACAATTCTTTCTTTTGATAAGTTCGAACTACAACAACTGCATCATATATTTTATTTACAGCTTCACTAATACCACTATCCACAATATTTACATTTCTAGTCTCAATTTGTTCACTAACAGTTTTTACAAAAGGCTCTGGAAAATAATACATTAATAAATATAAACCCCCAGCTCCTAAAAAAAACATTACAACCGCAATTAACCATATTTTTCCATCACTTGTCTTCTTAATCTTTTCATCTTTCATCTTATAATTCCACTATCCTTTCATAATTTAATGGAAAACCCATCTTATCTAATACTTTTTGAATAGAAATACATTGCAGTTTTTCATCCAAAACTTTTATTTCATATTTTATCTCATTTATCATCAGAAAAAAGTCGTTTTTTCTTAATAAATGTTTCAAAATAATAATTAATGCAAATAAATCATTCTTTCCATATATATATTCACCATCTATTTTAGGAATAGCCAGTAATTCATGATATTTTGTATCATCTATACTTCGTTGAGCTTTATGTTCAAACAAAATATCTTCATGTGCACATAAATTTCTAAAATTTGCTAAAATTGGTAAATAGACAATTAAACTTTCAGTTGTAATATTAAAATCTTCAGCAATTGCCTTTTGATCTTCTACTTTTAAAATCTGAAATAACTCGCTTACAATTCCAAAAGATAATATTTTAACAACTATCCATAAAGGAATATATCCATACTTATTCATATAATGCATTGTTGCCTGATGTTGTCCCCCATTTATGCGAATTTGCCTTTTCATTTTTCTTAGCAAATCATCAACTTGTTTTTTTCTCTTTCGATCATTAGTAAAGTTTTTAGCATTTAAATATTCATTCTCACGATACCCATATCGTCTTGATAAATTATATGCCATAATACTTTTTATATTATTTTCAATAATTAACAAATTTTTAAAAATAATATTACGAACATGTCTATCAAAATGAAACATTGCATATAATTCATCAAAAGTTGCTCCCGGAATAAAGCTTTTATTCTCTTTACTTTCCATAAATAAAAGGCGATATCCATTTAAAAAGAAATAATTTTCCCGCAATAAAATTTCTTTAGCTTCTGCTACATTATTTATTGTCAAGCCTTTACTTTTTAGAATTTCAATTTGTTCTTCTAAATTTTTAAATGTCTTAACCATCATCCACCTCTTATTCTAAAAGACATTATATCACAAAGAACAAATTAAGTGTACGTTTTATTAATGGTTTTTTTGTTATCATTTTGTGAATTCTATGTGAAAGATGTTATAATAGTTTAGAAAGGAAGAAAAAAATATGCCTTCAATTGTTACTCATCATTTATTTGCTAAAGATTGTCTTAAAAAAACAAATATAGAAGTGGATAATGATATATATTTTATCTTTGCCCAAAGTTTTGATAATCTTTTTTACTACAAATTTTTCACACCATTTTTAGGGAAAAAAATAAGAAGATTAGGAAATCGAGCTCAAAGAGAAAAAATTAATGATTATTTTCTAAATATACTAATTTACATTAAAAATAACAATTTACAAAATAACAAAGAAATAAATGCTTATCTAATGGGTAGTATTTGTCATTACGCTCTTGATACAACTTGCCATCCTTATATTATCTATAATTCTGGAATAACAAACATAGATAAAAAATATCGAGGTGGACATGAAAAAATGGAAGTAATGATAGATGCCATTTTATATGAAAAAAAAACACACCAAAAATTAAAAGATGCAAATTTAAGCAATACTCTTCTTCCCCTCAAAAAATTTAGCTCTGAACTTAAAAATATTATAGATACAACATTTCAAAAGACATTTGCTATAGAAAACATTGGAACAATATATGAAAAAAGTTATAAAACAGGTCACTTTATTTTAAAATATTTTGTAACAGATCACACAGGAATAAAAAAGAAAATGTATCAAATAAAAGACTATTTTAGTCAAGGAAAAATGTATCAATATTTAAGTTTTCACATCAATTCATTAGACAAAACCGTATTAAATGAAGAGCGCAAAACCTGGTATTATCCTACAGACAATACGATTAAAAGAAACGATTCATTTACCATGCTTTATACCAAAGCAATAAAAATGGCTAGCAATTTAATGGAAATAAGCCAATTATATCTAAAAAATAAAATATCAATAGAAATCGTTGCCAAAGAATTCAAAAATTTATCATATAGCACAGGCAAAAATTGGCTTTTACAAGAAAAACCACGTTATTTTAAACCGATAAATTAATAAAACTATCAGCAAGAATTTGACTGAAAAAATCAATATAAGAATCGGTTAACAATTTTTCTCTTTCAGCTTTATTAGATAAAAAACCACATTCTATTAAAACCCCTTTTATATTCAATTTTGAATACATATAAGTCTTTGAAGGAATTGTTTTAATTTCACGATTAGTTTGCAATTTTTGATTTAAATAATCTTGAATCTCTCGAGCCATCACTTCATTAAAATCATCAGTTTTATTATAAAATACTTGTGGTCCAAAATACTTATAATCTTCAAGATAATTTAGATGAATAGACACATAATAATTAGCATGACTTTGATTAATAACATTAATTCGATGATCAAAGTCACTTTTTTTCCGATAAGTTGCTTTTGGTGTCCCCAAATCATAATCACCATCTCTTGTTAATATTACTTTTGCTCCATAATTTTCTAATTTAGTTTTTAAAGATAAACTAATTTTTAAATTAATATCTTTTTCATAAACTTCACCAACAACCGTTCCTGGGTCAACCCCGCCATGTGCAGGAATAGGAAAAGTCCAAAAATATCATTATTTATTAAAATTCAATATTCCATTCTATTTCTATATCTC
>CANRJL010000090.1 GCA_947630935.1 uncultured Bacilli bacterium
TTTATACCACTGTTTAACAAATATTCTTTAAACATCATAAGTAAAGTTGATTTACCACTTCTTCTAACACCAGTTATTACTTTTATAAACTCAGTATCTTTAGCAGCAATCATTTTATTTAAATATTCTTTTCTGATTATCATTTTCATCACCAACATAATAATATCACAAAAAAACTCAATTGCAAAGTTTTGATGATTGATTTGCAAAAAATGTTATAAAATATTTTTTTGCAAATTTAAGTCAGATATAGAACACACTTTTATATAATCGAAATAGGAAACAATTCTTTAAATTTAGAATAAAGTTGCCCAGCTAAAGTTTTATTATTAGCTAACATTAAAGTAAGGTGATTACTTTTGTAAAAGCTTAGAAAGTCAAATTTATCTTTCAAAATCATTCACCTCTAGCTAAAGATTTATTGCTTAATAATTTGATATTTTCATTTTGTCTAAGTTTTTCTAAAGTTTTGGCTCTTATTTCTAAAACTTGCTCTAAACTAATATTCCATAAATTTGCTATTTCTTCATCTTCATATAATTCTTTAAAACTTAAAATAATATATCTTTGTTCAATATTATCTAAACTTTCAATTAATTTAAGCATATCATCACTAAAATAAGTGGTATTTATTTCTTCTTTATTGTTAATTTTGTATATTACTTTATTCAAAAAATCTTGATTTTGTTCAAATAAATCATGAATTATTTTACCTTTTAAATTACCTTTAATATAAGCATTCATATAGGAAATAATTTGACCAATATATCGAGAACTAGTTCTATCAATAAAATCAAAAATTAACATATCAGCTTCTGTTTTTAATTCTTCATAATAATCTGAATTAAAGTTAATTCCATAATCTTTAACTAAATTTATTAAAATTTTTCTTACACTTAAAAACACTTTATTCTAAATTATTTGTCTCGTATCGTATAAACCAGTATAATAATAACCTAATAAAAAGTTTAACCCGTCTTTTTCTTTGCCAAAATACCAAACAAAATAAATAGCTTTTAAATAATCATAGTTCAAATTCATTACTAATTTAATTGCTTCCCAATCAATATTTAACAGACTAGTTATTTCTTTAAATTCTTCTTCTTTTTGACAAAACTTTAACTTTTCAAAAGCTTCTTTTCTGATTTTTATATAATATTTTTTAATAGCTAATTTCATTGCCTCTTCGGGTATATTATTTCGATTTTTTATATCCATATGGTCTAAATAAGAAAAAATCGTTATATAAGATAAATTATTTCTTTTACAATAATCAACTAATCTTTCGCCTTTATAAAACCATAATTCTTTAAAGACATGATTTTCTTCATAATATTTTACAGCCAGTAAAGCTATTTCATTATCAGTTTTACTAGGATATTTTTTTCTTATTTCTTGAGCATAGGTCTTTAGAGTTGGATAAATATAATTATGCACTAAAGCATATTGTCTTAAAGTTAACCCATCTATTTTATATGAAGGTTTTGGCTTTTTTTTAATATAAGTACTTATTATTTCATCAATTTCTTTTTGCGAATTTTTATTCATAATTTTTTTTCTAATAATACTGTAATTTAAACCATGTTCCTTACAATATTTGTTTAAAGAAACTCCCTTATAAAAATATAAACAACGTAAGTCAACATATTCGATAGCTTTGTCTACTAATTCTTGTTTATCTAAATTTGGCATAGTAACTTTTAATTTTTTAATTCTTGCCATTATTGTATAATAACTAATATTATTATCATTACAATATTTTTTCAAAGGTATTCCATCTTTATAATAAACTTTTTTGGCCATCTAAACCTCCTTTTTCAAATAATTTATCTAAAGCATTCTTTTTGTAATAAAAAGCTTTTTAAAATGCAATAAATATTCTATCACTATTTTATATATTTATGTCAAATTTTTTTGTTTGACGTCAACTTATTTTGTTCATGAAAAATTTTATGTTATACTATTTTATGGTGAAAGATATGGCAAGCAAAAATACCTATAACGAAAAATCAATCAAAATATTAGAAGGCTTAGAAGCAGTTCGTAAACGCCCTGGTATGTATATTGGCTCGACGGATAAAAGAGGCATGCATCATTTAGTATGGGAAATTGTTGACAATGCAATTGATGAAATAATAAATGGCTATGGCGATTATATCAAAATTCTTTTACATAAAGATGGTTCAATAACAGTTGCTGATAATGGTCGGGGCGTCCCAATTGGTATGCATGAAAGTGGCAAAAGTACACCTGAAGTAATTTATACTGTTTTGCATGCTGGTGGTAAATTTGAAAATAGTGGTTATAAAGTAAGTGGGGGCTTACATGGTGTTGGTGGTTCAGTAGTAAACGCCTTATCAACTAAAATGGAAGTAGTTATTTATCGTGATGGCCAAATAAATCAAATCAAATTTAAAGATGGTGGCAAAGTAGCTAGTCCTCTAAAAGTAATTGGTGAATCTAAAAAAACCGGAACAATTGTTACTTTTTTACCTGATAAAGAAATTTTTAAAAATTGCAATTTTTCTTTTACAACAATTTGTGAAAGAATGCAAGAAAGTGCTTTTTTACTTTCTAATGTAACTATTGAAATTATTGATGAAGAAGATAATTTAAGTGCTAAATATCATTATGAAAATGGTATTAATTCTTTTGTTGAATATATGAATGAAAATAAAAACCCTTTACATAAAGTAATTCATTTTGCTAATACTAAAAATGATATAGAAGTAGAAATTGCTCTGCAATATACTGATTCTTATAATGAACAAATTATGTCTTTTGTCAATAACGTTAAAACTGCTGATGGTGGTTCGCATGAAGTTGGCTTTAAAACTGGCTTAACTAAAGCTTTTAATGATTATGCTAAAAATAATAATGTTTTAAAAGGCAGTTTAGATGGTTCAGATGTTAGAGAAGGGCTAACTGCTATAATTTCAGTTAAAATTCCTGAAAATCTGCTGCAATTTGAAGGCCAAACTAAAGGAAAATTAGGAACTCCAGAAGCAAGAAATGCGGTTGAAAGTATTACCTATGAAAATTTAAAATTCTTTTTAGAAGAAAATAAAGAAATAGCTTTAAGTATTTTAGAAAAAGCACAGAAAAGTAAACTAGCGAGAGAAGCCGCTAGAAAAGCTCGTGAACAAGTAAGAAAAGGGACTGGCAAAAATAATAAAGAACGAATTTTAAGTGAAAAGTTTGCCAAAGCTACTGGTAAAAATTATGCTTTAAATGAATTGTTTTTAGTGGAAGGTGATAGTGCAGGGGGTTCTGCTAAATCAAATCGTAACAGAGAAACTCAAGCTATCTTACCTTTAAGAGGTAAAGTCTTAAATTGTGAAAAAGCTTCAGCTAAAGATATTGAAGCTAATGCTGAATTAAGGCAAATAGAATATGCTATTGGTGCTGGCCTTGGTCAAGATTTTGATTATCAAGAAAGTAATTTTGGCAAAGTTATAATTATGACCGATGCCGATGTTGATGGTTCCCATATTCAAATTTTATTAATAACTTTCTTTTACCGGTTCATGCGTCCTTTAATCGAGCAAGGCATGCTTTATGTGGCCACTCCTCCATTATATTCAATAGAAACTAGTAAAGGCAAAATTTATATTGCCGATGATGAAGAGTTAGAAGCCAAAAGAAAAGAATCAAAAGCCCCTTTAAAAATTCAAAGATTT
>CANRJL010000091.1 GCA_947630935.1 uncultured Bacilli bacterium
TATTAAATATTTTAGCTTTGGCATTTCCTCACCTTTTTTCTTTTTTTATTTTATCATTTTACTAAAAAAAAAGAAAGCATCATCGCTTTCTTTTACTTTATTTGTTATTAGTCGTCAGCTGAAATTCCTTCAAATTCTCCACCATTCCAAGCTTCTCTTGCTAAATTTTTACATTCAGAAGAGTTACCAGCTGGATCAGTAAGACATTCACGACATACATTGAAATCTGTTCTAGCTCCTGAGTCTTGGAAATTAGATACTAAACCTAAAATCATACTTATTAATGTTGGAATAAAGAAAATAACTACAGCTGCTATTGCCCGGAAAGCTAATTGTTTAACAGCCTTTTTAATATCATCGTCTTTACTTCCTACAACGGCTTTTCCTAAGTCCATCATTCCAAAAACAATTAATATTATTGGGATTACGATTTTAAATACCAATAAAATATAACCTACTATTTGCCATATATTTGCAGTTTGGGCACAAAATTGAATTCCTGATTCTGTCATTTTTAAAACCTCGTTTCTGATTTTATTTTAATGCCTTTTAATAAATAAGTCAAGAAATGTTTTTATAATTGTCAATTAATTCGACATTTTGGCTTTATAAGGCAATGCTAAAGCGTCAACTATTCTTTTTAAGCTAAAGTAATCAGCTACTACAATATCTTGTTCTTTGACCCCAATTATAATTTGATCATATTTTTTAAAACTTAATAAACATGCTTTTTTATATCCTTTTAAGGATAAGTCCGCTAATTGGTCTAAATTTAAATCATATTTTTCAATTTTATATTTTTCTAAAGATATTTTGTCTAAATTAATTTCTTTGCCAATTAATATATTAATATTTTCTTTAAGTGGCAATTTTATTGTCGCTCCAGTTATTAAAGGTAAAGATAGTCGTAATTGTTTTAAAATTGGAACTGGGTTAGTTACGGGAAAATCTTTGGTAAAACATTTTTCTCCTATTTGGTATTTAACATATATTTCTTGCATATTTTAGCCCCCTGTGAAATGCTATTTTACTTTGCTTTTGCTTAATTGTCAAATTTATTTCATAGCATTTAAAAATGTCGTTATTAAATCAATATTATCTAATACTTCATCCATTTTATCAGTTGTTCGTTCTTTATATTGTTCTTTCATTTTTTCTTCAAAATCTTTTAAAAAATTGGGATTGCGATTTAATAATTTTATCCATTCAGAATTTTGTTTTAAGTGTTCATATAATTTGGGTTTTAATAAGATTTGTTTTTGAAGTTCTAATTCCATTTTTAATCCTCAAAAAATTGATTAATTGGGCGAGGCACTTTAGGAATTACAGCTGAAGCATTAGAAACATTTTTGGTTGTCAGTTCACTTACTAAACTAAGAGCTTTTTGAGCAGTTTTTATATGTTCTTGAATGGAGTTCATGTCAACATTTTTTAATTTATTTTCAATATTTTTAGATAAATTTAAATTATCTTTGCCAGAAGAAGAATTGGCTATATATTCGTGCCATACTGTTTCATCTTCGCCATAAATATCATAAATTTCATAAAATTTTTGCCAATTCATATTTCCACTTTTGATATGAGTTATCAATTCAGGATGTTTTCTAGCAAACATTTTAAACTGTTCTTTTTTATTCATAAAAAAATCACCTACTACATTTTATGTAGTAAATGATTTTTTATAATTTGAAATCATTCAAGTTAAAATTTTTATTTTCAGGTTCTTTGGCTTGTTCAGGTTCTATTTTTTCTAATTCAACTTTTTGGGCTATCCAATCAATTTTTTTCTTAGTCATTAAGCTTCCAGTAGATGATTTATCCATTATTGGAATATCAGTCGCTTTTAATTCTTTGGTTTGATTATCAATTGTTAATAACAAATGTTTTTCTAATAAAACTTTAGCTATTTCATAAGGGTTACTTTTTACTTTTTTGATTAATGAATTACCTTTTTTAGCTCGTCCTGTTACGGTGAAATCACTACTTTTTAGTCTTTTAGCAGTATTTTGTTTAGTAATTATTGTTGCATATTCAAAGGTATCAAAGGTATTTAAAGAGACTATTTCATCATCATTTAAATTCATAGCTTTAACTCCACTACCTCTTATACCGATGACGGGAACTTCTAATTTAGGAAATAAAGTGTAATAGCCATTTTTACTTGTTAATAAAATATTATTTTTTACTACTTTGGCATCTTGCAATTCATCTGCTTCTTTTAATTTCATTGCTGTCATTGCTTTAGAAATTCTAGTAGCAAAGTAATCGCCCATTTTAGTTCTTTTAATCATTCCTTTTTTAGTTACAGTTATTATTTCTTTTTGTTCTTCGTAAATACAAGATGAGATTACTTTTTCATCTGGACTTAATGTTACAATATTGTTAATGTGTTTGCCTAAATCTTTCCATTTAGCTTCAGGTATTTTATGAACTGGCAAGAATAAATAATTGCCTAAATTAGTAAAGACTAAAATATTATCTTGAGTAGTCACGTCATAAAGATTTTTGATGTAATCGCCTGGTTTCATAGTTGGTTCTTCATTATTTGCAGCATAGCTTTTACTACTAACTCGTTTTATGTAACCATCATTAGTAATGACAACAACAACTTTTTCTTTAGGAATCATGCTATTTAGGTCTATTTTTATTTCAGTTACTTCATCTTTAATTAAGGTTCTTCTTGGGTTACCATATTCTTTTTTTATTAATTTTAATTCTTGTTTCATGACGTGTTTTAAAGCCTCTTCATTATTTAAAATTTGTTCCCAAATATACATATCTTTCTTTAATTTAGCCATTTCTTCTTCAATATCAACAATGTCGGTATTAGTTAAACGATATAATTGTAATTCCACAATTGCTTTAGATTGTTCATAAGTAAAATCATATTCTTTACATAAATTATCAATGGCATCAGTTTTGTTTTTACTAGCCCTGATAGTTTTAATTACTTCATCTAAAATACTAATGGCTTTCATTAAACCTTCTAAGATATGATATCTTTTTTTGGCATGTTCTAAGTCAAACTTGGTTCTTCTTATAACAACTTCTTTTTGATGAGCAATAAAAGCATCTAAAATATCTAAAATACCAACTAGTTTAGGTCTGCGATTAACAATGGCAACCATATTAAAATTATAATTAACTTGTAAATCAGTATTTTTAAGTAAATAATTTAAAATAACTTCAGCATTAGCATCTTTTTTTAGGTCAATAATAATTCTTGCCATATTAGTGGCATCAGATTCATCAATAACATCATTAATACCTTCAATTTTTTTGTCAATTTTAATTTCGATAATCTTTTTTAATAATTGTTCTTTTAAAACATCATAAGGAATTGATTCAATAATAATTTGTTTTTTAGAACCATTACTAACAATTTCGGTTTTAGCTTTTAGGACAACTTTGCCTTTGCCTTTAGTATAAGCATCAAGTAGTCCTGCCTTTCCTTCAATGACTCCACCAGTTGGAAAATCTGGTCCTGGCATAATTTCCATAATTGTTTCTAAACGACAGTTGGGACTATCAATTCTTTTGATGGTTGCATCGATTACTTCACTTAAATTATGAGTTGGAATATTAGTTGCATAGCCTGCTGAAATACCAGTTGAACCATTAACTAAAAGATTGGGAAAAGCGGCTGGTAAAACGG
>CANRJL010000092.1 GCA_947630935.1 uncultured Bacilli bacterium
TGTAGTTACCAACCCTGAATATCAAAGTAATTTTGATAATGTTAAAATTGCTAAGTTAAAAACTGTTAAACAAATTATGAATAATAGTTTAAATGAAGTAAAGTATTCAGTAACTGAAATGTTTGCTATTCTTACTAAATTATCTAATGATGTTGAAAAAAAGACCATAGAAATGCTTTATATTTATTATGGAAGTAGTAAAGAATACAATAATAATTGGCAAATGACAATTGAAGAATTTGTAAATTATTTAAATAATTCTATTATTAGTGATAACAAATTTACAGATTTTATTGATGATGAAATGCGCCAAAATATTATTAATGCGCAAGAAACTATTGCTGATGCTAAAAATTTATTAGTCGGTAATAATTATTCTCGCGTAATATTAAACACCAACTTTGATTTAGAAAATGAAGAAACTTTTAATTATCTTACAACCTTAGATAATAACCTAAAAAATAATATTTCTAATTATTATATAATAGGTGATTCACCAATGGCTTATGAAATGAATGAAACATTTGATGATGAGCTAAATTTAATTACTATCATCACTATGATTGCTATTTTTATAGTAGTTGCAATAACATTTAAATCAATAATTATTCCTATCATTTTAGTTTTAATAATTCAATGTGCTGTTTACTTAACAATGGGAATTCTATCTTTAGCTAAAGAAAATGTTTATTTTATTTCTTTACTAATTGTTCAAAGTATTTTAATGGGAGCAACTATCGATTATGCTATTTTATACACATCATATTATTTAGAACATCGTCAGCGTTTAGACGTTAAACAATCAGTTATCAAATCATATCAAAAATCAATTCACACCATTTTAACATCAAGTTCTATTTTAACTATTGTAACTTTAATTATTGCTTGTTTTACTTCAGAAATTTCAGCTAAAATATGTAAAACAATCTCTGAAGGTACGATTTGTTCAACTATTTTAATCTTAATTTTTTTGCCAGGAATATTAGCCTTAAGTGATAAATTAATAAATAAAAAGAAAAAAGCTAAATAAAAGATTTATATGTTATAATAGACAAAAGAAAGAGGAATTATTATGACAATGAAAGAATTAATAAAAATATTAGGTATTAAAACCCAAAATTCCCAACTTCAAAAGCATCCTAAAATGATTGCTTTCCTAAATTATATTAATGAAAAAGACCTTGATATTTATGAACATGGTTTCACAATTAAAGAAGAATCTTTTCAAATTCTATTAGAAAATAGCAATTCATTTAATACATTATTAAAGATTTTAAAGCAATCATGTGTTTTACTAAATCTTGATTTTCAGCCCAAAGAAATAGCGCGCTTTTATAATCTTTACAATCCCCAAATATTACAATATAGCATTAATTCTAAAATATTAATAGACCCAGAATATTTAAAATATGCAACTAAAGAGTGGACAGAAGAAAAATTCGTTAATCACCAAAAAGTACTGTATGTTTCCCCTAAAAGGATAATATTAAAAGATAACCCTCATAAACCAGATGAAGAAGATTATATAGATAATTATTTATTAAATTTAACAGCTTTACAAAAAGCTAAAGATTTAAATTTATTAAAAGAAGCAATTTTAAAATTAAATTAAGAATTGTCAATTTTAAATAGTTGTCTACATCATATTGGAAAATATTTGTCAAAGAAAAGTTTTTCCAAAATTTTGGAACAAGAACTAATTGCCAATTAAAAAATATTAAATAGAAAGGAATAATTAAATCTATCCAGATTTTTCTATAAGATTGATTATGTGAGTAAAATAAATGGAGAAATATCAAGAAATTGAAAAAAGTATTATTAAAAAATATCGCAAAGAAATTTGGAGTAAATTTATAAAAGGTATTAATAATTATGAATTAATAGAAGAAAATGATAATATTATGGTTTGCATTAGTGGCGGCAAAGATTCTTTTTTAATGGCCAAATGTATCCAAGAATTACAAAAACATGGTAAAATTAAATTTAATGCTTTTTATGTTGTCATGGACCCAGGTTATAACGATTATAATCGTAATCTAATTTTAAATAATGCTAAAATATTAAATATACCTATTTTAATATTTAACACAGATATTTTTGATGTTGTTTCTAATATTGCTTCTAAAAGCCCATGTTATTTATGTGCCCGAATGCGAAGAGGCCATTTATATAATAAAGCTAAAGAATTAGGTTGTAACAAAATAGCCTTAGGTCATCATTTTGATGATGTTATCGAAACAACTTTACTTTCCATGTTTTACGGCTCCGAAATCAAAACAATGCTTCCTAAATTACCTAGTGATAATTTTCTAGGCTTAGAACTTATAAGACCACTTTATTTAGTCAAAGAAGATAGTATCATTTCTTGGCAAAAATATCATAATTTAACTTTTCTTAATTGTGCCTGTCATTTCACTGAAAATTGTGCTTTAAAAAATGATACTAGTAAACGTGATGAAATGAAACAATTAATTAAAGATTTGCGCCAAAAGAATAAAGACATTGATTATAATATTTTTAAAGCTCTAGATAATATCAATCTTAATTGTGTTTTAGGCGTTAAAAAAGATGGCCAATATAAAAGCTTTTTAGAAGATTACAAAAAATAATTTATTTATAAAAACATTATGTGCTATAATTAACATGAAAATAGAAATTTTAACTGCTAAAAAACAGTTAAAAAAATGTGAAGAATGGTGAAAATAATGAAAGATTTTTTTGAAAAATATAATTCAGCTATGTGGTGTTTAGTTGCTGCTTTATGGTTTTTTGTAGATTATATCTTCATGGAAACAAAAGTAGATTCTATTTTATATTCTGGAATTTTTTGGATAATTTTTTCAATAGAAGAATTTATCAGAAGTTATAAAAAGAAAGACTAGTTTTTAGCCAATTTAGGGAGGAAAATTTATGTGTACAGCAATAACATACCATACTAAAGATTATTATTTTGGGCGTAACTTTGATTTAGAATATTCATATCATGAAACAGTTACAATAACACCTCGAAATTATCCTTTTAAATTTCTTAATGGTCAAGAAGTTAATCATCATTATGCCCTTATAGGTATGGCTTTTGTTAATAATGATTATCCACTATATTATGATGCCATAAATGAAAAAGGTGTAGGTATGGCTGGTTTAAATTTTCCAGAAAATGCTTTTTATCATGAGTTATCAAAGACGAAAGATAATGTAGCTTCTTTCGAATTTATTCCTTGGGTTTTAAGCCGATGTGCTAATTTAGAAGAAGTAAAAAAATTATTAGAAAATATTAATATTACTAATCTAAGTTTTAGTAAAGAATTACCAGCATCACCTCTTCATTGGATAATCTCTTACCAAGATGAATCGCTGACTGTTGAAAGTGTTAAAGATGGTTTAAAAATTTATGATAATTCTGTTGGTGTTTTAACTAATAACCCAACTTTTGATTATCAAATGTTTAACTTAAATAATTATATGAATTTAAGCATTGAACCACCAGTTAATACCTTTGCTCCTAAAATAAACTTAGAAAAATATAGTCGCGGCATGGGTGCGCTTGGTCTACCTGGTGACTTATCTAGTCAATCAAGATTTGTTAAAGCAACATTTACCAAGATGAATTCCCTATCAGATAATAGTGAAGCATCTAG
>CANRJL010000093.1 GCA_947630935.1 uncultured Bacilli bacterium
AACTTTTTTAGCTTCATTTGTTATTCTCTTTTCTATCTTTTATAGAAAAAATTATAACATAATACCCCCCCCCCCTGAGTCAATAGGGAACACCTGAAAAGTGTGAAAAAACGAAGATTATTCTTCGCTTAAGATTGCTTTAATTCGTCTTACACCACTAGATGATGCTTCTTCTTTGGTTATTTTAAATGTTCCTAAAGTTCCTGTTTTTTCTACATGGGGGCCACCACATAATTCTTTGGAAATATCACCTATTTGATAAACAGTAACTATATCTGGATATTTTTCTATAAACATACATTCTGCTCCTGAAGCAATTGCTTCTTCTTTTGGCATAGTTAATTTTTCGACTGGTAAGTCTTGTTTTATCCAATTATTTACTAAATTTTCAACTTGTTTTTTTTCTTCTTCACTTAATTTATGATTACAAGAAAAGTCAAAACGTAAACGTTCAGTAGTAATATTACTTCCTTTTTGATGAACATCCTCACCTATTACTTTTTTTAAAGCAGCATTTAAAAGATGAGTAGCTGTGTGATATTTTGTTTCTATTATACTATTACCACTTAGTCCACCTTTAAATTTACCAGAGGATGCAGTCCGTGATTTTTCTTGGTGTTCTTTAAATTTTTGAGCAAAGCCTTCTAGGTCAACTGTTCTATTTTGTTCTTTGGCTACTTCAACAGTTAATTCAATTGGGAAACCATAAGTATCATATAAATGAAAAGCTGTCTCGCCATCAATTTGCTGATTATTAAAGGTTAATTTTTCAAATACTTTTAAGCCTTTTTCAAGTGTTTTATTAAATTTTTCTTTTTCGTTTTTTAAAACTTCTAAAACTATATTTTGATTTTTAGCTAATTCAGGATATGTATCTTGATATTCTTTTATAAAACAGATAGCTAATTGTTGTTCGAAATCACTGTTAATATCAATGTTTAATTTTCGAGCATGTCTTATAGCTCGTCGTATTAAACGTCGTAAAATATAGCCTTGGTCAGTATTGCTTGGTTTAATTCCAGCTTCATCTGCTGCAATAAAAACTGCTGTTCTAATATGGTCTAAAATAATGCGCATTGATACTTCATTTCCTTCGTAAGGAAGATTAGTTATTTTAAGTAAGGTATTTAAAGCATTTTGCCAGATACTTGTTAAGTAGTTATCAGTTTTTCCTTCTAAAATGGCAATGGTTCTTTCAACACCCATTCCTGTATCGACGTTTTTATTTTTTAGTTCATGAACTTGGCCATTTTTTTCTTTGAAGTATTCCATAAAAACATTGTTCCAAATTTCTACCCAACGGTCATCTTTAGGGTCAAATATTTTAGGAACTTCTTCGGGGCTACGCCAATAAAAAATTTCTGTATCTCCTCCACAAGGGCCACTGTCACCAGCTATCCAAAAATTATCTTCGCTTCCTAAGTAGGCAATTCGTTCTTTTTTTATTCCTAATTGTTCCCATCTTTTAGCGCTTACTTCATCTTTAGGAATTAAGTTATCACCAGCAAAGACGGTTATAGCTAATTTTTCAATTGGAATATTTAATACTTTTGTCAAAAAATTAAAACTATATAAAATACTTTCGTTTTTAAAGTAATCACCTAGGCTCCAATTTCCTAACATTTCAAAAAAGGTATGATGAGTTTTGTCACCTATGCTATCTAAGTCTGTTAATCTTACACATTTTTGGACATCGCATAATCTTTTACCAAAAGGATGAGGTTCACCCATTAAATAAGGAATTAAAGGTTGCATTCCTGCCGTGTTAAATAAAACTGATGGGTCATTTTCAGGAACTAAAGGGGCGCTTGGAATGATAACATGACCTAAGCTTTCAAAATATTCTAAATATAATTTTTTTAAATTTATTTCTTTCATTTTAATTCTTCTTTCTTATTTTATTTCTTCTAAAATTTCGTAAACTTCATTTTGTAAACTTTGTTCAAAATCATTGGTGATGACATAATCAAAACCTTCATAATTATCTAAAGCATGTTCTGTTTTATGACTTTCTTGTTTAATTGTTAATGGTGAATCAGATAATTCTTTTTTGATTAAAATAGAAATAGCATTGGGATAATCTTTTTTCATTTCAATAATTTCGTCTGGATATCTGACATCACTTATAATAACATTTTTAAAAAAACGTTCATATACTAACATATCAGTTTTCATACGATTGATAAGTAAATATTCTTGATGAAGATTTTCGCGAATAAAAGAACCCATTTCTTGTAAAAATGTTCGGGGTTTAGTTTTAATATTACCATCCCACCCAAGCATTTCTCGGGCAAAAAGCTTGATGTATTTACTATATTCGGTAATTACGGTTTTTTCTTGTTTTTTTTCATAAAAATTTTTGATAATTTTGGCGACTTCACTTTTGCCACTGCCGGCTTTACCAGCGATTAAAAATATTCTCATAAGCATCTTCTTTTCTTTTTAAAAAACATCTATAAGATGTTTTTTTCTTCTTCTTTTAAATATTCTTGACTATTAAATAAATTATATTTTTCTTTAAAAAATTTCCAAACAACTTTTGCAAGTGCGATACAAGGAGTTGCCAAAATCATTCCTATAATACCAAAGAAGTGTTCAAAAATCAATAAACCAACAATGATAGTTACAGGATGTAATTTAGTTGTTTTACTCATGATTACTGGTTGTAAAATATTGTTTTCAATTAATTGGACAATTGTCGCGACTATAACGGTCATGATACCAATTAAAGGACTTTGGGAAAAACCAATAACCGCAGCTATTATGCCACCTATATAAGGACCAATGTAGGGAATTAAATCAGTTATTCCACATAAAAGGCCAAATAATAATGGAGCTTGTAAGCCAACAACCCAAAAACCAAAAGTATCACAAACAAAGACCATTAATGCCACTATTAAGGTGCCATTAACACTTTTTCTTACTTCCGTGGAAATATTAGTTATTAATAGGGAAACTTCAAAACGATTTTTTCGAGGGATACATTTTAATAAATGGCCAGTTATTGAATTGAAATCCATTAAAATATAAATACCAATAACAAAACCAAATGTTATTGTAACAATACTTGAAAAAATATTACCGACCATTCCTACAATAAGAGTTGGAAGAGATGTTAAAAAGGAATTAACACTGCTAGTTAAAGTAGATATGATACTATCTTTAGCGGCATTGATATCAAAAGTTCCAAAATTGCTAAAACGGCCTAAAAGTTTGTTGATAATATTTTCAATTTCTTTAAAAATACTTGGTAAATTATTAATTAAAGATTCTAATTGGGTATAGATTGTTGGAATTAGAAAACGGAAAAAAATAATTAAGGCTATTAAAAAGATAGCATAAACTATAATTGTTCCTAAGCCTCTAGGAATTTTCTTTTGCTCTAATTTAGTAACTAAAGGGTTTAAAAGCCAGGCAATTGCAAAGCCAATAAAAAATGGTGATAATATTTTTAATAGACTCCATAGGAAATTCCAGGCCCCCCATTCTCTAGCTATAATAGTTATAATTAAAACTATAGCAATTATCATAGCAATATAAAATAGATGTAATATTTTTTTGGATAAACTAACTACTTCATTTACTTCTTCAATA
>CANRJL010000094.1 GCA_947630935.1 uncultured Bacilli bacterium
CACAAGTGATAATGTATCTTATTTAGATGGTAATTATGCTGCTTTTGGTAAAGTGATTGCTGGCTATGATGTAGTAGAAGCAATATCAAAAGTAAAAACAAATAATGCTGACAAACCAATTAAAGAACAAAGTATGAAAACTGTTCGCTTTGTTATATTAAATCAAATTGGTCAATAATTTAATCAATTAAAAAATATCAAAATGTCAAATACGTGTTTTTAAAGTGCGTATTTTTTTTCTTTATAGTATACTTAAATTAGGTGATTGAAAATTGACAAATCCTTTGGTCAAAAATATTTTAAAAACATTGGAAAAGAATGGTTTTGAAGCTTATCTAGTAGGAGGAGCTGTAAGAGATTTATTATTAGGCCGAAAAACCAATGATTATGATATAGCCACCAATGCTTTACCAACAGATTTAGTTCGCCTTTTAAAAGTTCCATTAAAAAAAGTAGAATATGGTTCATATAACATTTTTCAAAAAGGAATAAATATTGATATTACTACTTATCGTATTGAACATAATTATACAAATAGACATCCTCAAATTTCATATACGCAAAACTTAATTGAAGATGCTAAGAGAAGAGATTTTACTATGAATGCCATTTATATGAATAAAAATGGTCAAAAAATTGATTTATATGATGGTTTAAAACATCTCAAAGCCAAAAAAATTGTTTGTATTGGTAACCCTTTTGAAAAATTAGTTGAAGACCCTTTAAGAATTTTAAGAGCTATTCGTTTTGGCGCTATTTTACATATGAGTTTTGATGAAAAATTACAAGAAGCAATCTATGCCAAAAAAGAAGAAATCTTAAAATTATCAAAAGAAAGAATCAAAAAAGAATTAGATGCTATCTTTTTAGCCAATGGTTTTTCATTATTAAAAAAATATGAAATAGATAAAATATTAAATATCAATATTGATTCAGTTGTCTATGTTTCTGATTTAGCTGGCTTATGGGCTATGGTAAAAACAACCACAGAATATCCTTTAGAAAAAGAAGTTAAAAATAATATAAAAATTATTTCGAATATTTTAAAATGTGGTAAAATAACAATGTACGATATTTATGAACATGGTCTATATCTTTCTTATGTATGTGCTGATATCTTAAAGATAAATAGAAAACAAATAGATAGCTTATATCGTAAAATGCCTTTAAAATCTCCTAAAGATTTAAAAATAAATGGCAAAATAGTTGAAGTAATTACAAAATGTGAAAAAAAAGAAATTAAAAACATTTTAAAAGAAATTGAACATTTAGTTTTAGAAAATAAATTACCAAATAATCAGAAAAAAATTATTAAATATTTAGAAAGAAGGAGTAAAAATGCCCATGATTGAATTTTTGACAGAAAAACGTTTTAGTGTTTCAACTCATTTAATCAAAGTAGCAATTTCTCTTAATCTTTCTTTAACTGAATTTTTATTACTTATGTATTTTGAAGATGCCACAGATAAAACTTTTGATGTCAAAAAAATATGTCAAGTTTTATCTTTAGAAGAAACAGCAGTTTTAAGCGCTTTTAATAAATTATTAATGGTCAATTTAATAAAAATGGAAACAAGTAAAGATAATGCTAATCGTCATTGTGAAATTATTAGTCTAGTTCCAATGTATAAAACAATTGTTGAAAATCAAAATGAACAACAAAAACAAACTAAAAAACAAGATATTTATGAAACATTTCAAAAAGAGCTAGGGCGAAGTATTTCTCCTATGGAATTTGAAATAATAAATGGTTGGTTAGAAAAATGTTTTTCTGAAGAATTAGTTATTGGAGCTTTAAAAGAAGCAGTTTATAATGGAGTAAGTAGTTTAAGATATATTGAAAAAATATTATTTGAATGGCAAAATGTGAATTAAATTATAATAAAGATTACGAACTTTTAATGGCAACTGTTTTATCAGCTCAGTGTACTGATAAAAGGGTTAATATTGTTACAAAAGAACTTTGGCAAAAATATGATATTTTTTCTTTAGCAAATGCCAATGAAAAAGAAGTTGAACAAATAATAAGACCATTAGGCTCTTACACTAAAAAAGCAGCATATATTATAAATGTTTGTAAAAGTTTAATTGCAAATTACAATGGTATAGTTCCTAATAATCGTAAATTTTTAGAAAGTCTTCCAGGAGTAGGTAGAAAAACTTGCAATGTTGTATTATCTAATATTTATAATATTCCAGCTATTGCTGTTGATACCCATGTAAATCGAGTTAGTAAGCGACTAACTTTAGCTAAAAAAGATGATGATGTCGAAACAGTTGAAAAAAAATTAATGAAAAAAATTCCCAAAGAAAATTGGAGTAAATTTCATCATCAAATGGTTTTATTTGGTCGTTATAAATGCAAAGCAATTCATCCTCTTTGTGAAGATTGTAAATTAAAAGAATATTGTAGCTATTATAAAAGAGGTTTAAAATGATTTGGAATCCTTGGCATGGTTGTCACAAGAAAAGTGCTGGCTGTCAAAATTGTTATATGTTTAGGCGCGATTCTCTTTATAATAAAGATAGTACAATTATAACTAAAACTAAATATTTTGACTTAATTATTAGAAAAAATAAAAAAGGTGAATTTAAAATTCCTGATAACAATATTGTTTATACCTGTATGACATCAGATTTTTTTATTGAACAAGCTGATTCATGGCGTGAAGAAATTTGGCAAATGATAAAAGAAAGGCCAAATTTAACTTTCTATATAATTACTAAAAGAATAGAAAGAATGGCTAATCATCTTCCAAAAGATTGGCAAAAAGGTTATAAAAATGTCATTATATGCGCTACATGTGAAAATCAGCAAATGGCAAATGAAAGAATTCCTATTCTTTTAAAATTACCAATTTCTAAACGAGAAATAATTTGTGAACCAATGTTAGAAGAAATACATATCGAATCTTTTTTAAAAACAAAATTAATAAATAAAGTAATATGTGGAGGAGAATCAGGAACAAAAGCAAGACCATGTAATTACAATTGGATATTGAATATGCATCAACAATGTTTGCAAAATCATGTTTCTTTTTATTTTAAACAAACAGGAGCTAACTTTATAAAAAACAATAAAGTTTATAAAATTGCTAGGAAAGACCAATTATCACAAGCAAATAAAGCAAATATAAATTTAGAATTTAATTGAATTTGAATTATAAAATTTTCAAAGTCTATTGACTCAGGGGGGGGGGGTATTATGTTATAATTTTTTCTATAGAAGATAGAAAAGAGAATAACAAATGAAACTAAAAAAGTTAGAAAAAAATAAGTATAAAAAGATTGTTATAGGAACATTAATTGTTATAAGTATAGTTGCATCTTATTTGTTAGGCAAAACATTTTCATTATATCAAGTAAATAAAAGTTTTGAATTTGTAAATGGTAAAGTAAATTACTATGGTCATAGTGATGTCTATTTTGCCTATTATAATGGGACTACTTGGTTAGAAGAAATGCCCAAACAAGGAAATAGTGAAAATTTAGGTTTTGAAAAAGCCGAGTGTGATAATAATAC
>CANRJL010000095.1 GCA_947630935.1 uncultured Bacilli bacterium
AAATGCTAAAATATTTTTGTAGGTTTTCCGACATTTTTATTTAATTCATTTCCTACAATTTTATTTTAGCATTATCAGAAATATTAAATGGAATATATTATAGAAGTGAAAATGGAACGTATGATTTTAGTGGAAATAGTGGAGGTCAGCTAAAAGGTTTAGATGATACAGCCAGAAAAATGGTAGATAGTGAAGCAGTCTGGAACATGGGCGCAGTGGATTTTGATACGACTTATGATAGTAATTCAGAAACTTTAAATTCAGATTTATTAACAGCAGATGCGTTTTATGAAACAGAGAGGGGTCAGCTGGTAGGAAGTAGTTCAGCCCCACCAGCTTGGGTTAAAAGAGATGACCCAACATATCATAATGGAATAGGCTTACCTTATCCAAGTGATTTTGGTTACGCAACAACTGGCGGAACAATGGGAAGAAAAAACTGCTTAGAAAAAGGGTTAGATTGGGCTGAAAAGAATATATATGAGTGTGCAGATAATGATTGGCTCGGCAGTAGAGATAATTACAGAGGAATGTGTTATTGGTCTATGACGCCAGTTACACCAGCACCACTTTATACGGTAGGGTCAATGGTGGGGATACAGTATGGTGGTATTATATATATTGACCCCGGTAATATGGATGGTTCAGATTTGCCAACAGCCTATTTAAATTCTTCAGTTAAAATAACGGGAGGAAGTGGGACTATTGGTTCACCGTATACATTAAGTTTATAAAATTTTCTTTTTTTATTAAAAATATTATGGTAAACTAGTATTATAGTAAAGAGAGTAGGAATAGTATGAATAATGATGAATTTATCCAATATTTAGTAAGTAATTATCCAAATTTAAATGATTTAGAATGTCATAATAATCAATTATCTTTTAATAATTTATCTTGTTCATTAAAAAATATTAATTTAGCTACCTTTTTTAATTATAATGAGCCATTAACAAAAGATTTAGCATTTCTAACAAGTGAAGAAATTTATAAAATTATTTATTATCATAATAAAAGACCAGAAAGTACTCATTTAAATGTTATTGGTAACCCTATAATAGACCATTTGCGTATGGTTGAAATAACTGGAAAAGATGGCATTATAAAACATTATGCATATTTTAGCGATAATACTGGGTTTACATATATGGCTAATTTTGAATCTTCTCTTGATTTAATGAAGCATTATACAAATTTAAAAAATAATTTAGCAAATCAGGCATATCCTGTTGCTATAGATGCTAAAATGTTAAATAAATCACTTTTACCTTTTTCTAAAAATCATGAAGAAATAAATTTAGAAGAATATAAAAGAATCTTAAAAGCTGATGATTTTGAAGCCTATTCAAAATATGGAAAACATTATGAACAAAAAATGTTAGATTTGTATCAAATTAGAAATTATTTACTACCAAATGAAAAAGCTACATTAGAACAATATCTAAAGTATATGGAAGAAATATCGGAAAGTCCTACAAAGTCTTCTAGTGAAGAAGAAGCCTTATTAAGATTTCAAAAATATCAAAAAGTAGTAAATGTTGTTGAAGAAGGCCGGCTAAATCAATCTAATAATTATCAAAGAACAATAACTAAAAAAAATTCAGGTTTTACAAATGGCCTTTTATTGGTTCAAATTGTTATATTACTAGGTGTAATATTAAGTAGTTTTATGTTTATTTTTAGCAGATAAAATTTTATATATTTAGTATTATAAATTAGATTAGCACTCTATATTGACAAGTGCTAATTTTTGCTTTATAATACATTACAAATAGAAAGGAAAATTAGTATGTATCAAGATAATAATGAAAATATGCAAAATGTTTTAGAAAAGTATGGTCGAGATATTACGAAGAATGTTTCTGATAATAAAGTAGACCCAGTTATTGGTCGTGATGAAGAAGTTCGAAATGTTATTCGAATTTTATCAAGAAAAAGTAAGAATAACCCTGTTTTAATTGGCGAACCAGGTGTTGGTAAAACTGCTATTGTGGAAGGACTTGCACAAAGAATAATTAAAAAAGATGTTCCTAATAGCTTAAAAGATAAAACAGTTTGGGAACTTGACTTAGGAGCTTTAGTAGCTGGTGCTAAATATCGCGGGGAATTTGAAGAAAGGTTAAAAGCAGTTTTAAAAGAGATTAAAGATAGTGATGGCAAAATCATTATGTTTATTGATGAAATTCATATGATTGTTGGAACAGGCGCTGAGGGAACGATGGATGTAAGTAATATGCTAAAACCGATGCTAGCCCGTGGTGAAATTCATGTTATTGGAGCAACTACTTTAAATGAGTATCGTAAATATATCGAAAAAGATGGTGCCCTAGAAAGACGTTTTCAAAAAGTTTTAGTTAGTGAACCAACTGTCGAAGACACGATAACTATTTTAAGAGGTTTAAAAGAACGTTTTGAAATTTATCATGGCGTATCAATTAAAGATAATGCTTTAATTGCTGCCGCTACTTTATCTGACCGTTATATAACTGATAGATATTTACCTGATAAAGCCATTGACTTAGTTGATGAAGCTTGTGCAACAATTAAAATGCAACTTGATAGTGAACCAGCCTCCTTGGATAATTTAAAAAGAAAAATAATGAGTTTAGAAATTGAAAAAGAAGCTATCAAAAAAGAAAAAGATGAATTAAATAAAAAACGTTTAGAAGAAATAAATGAATCTTTAGATAAATTAAAAAGTGAAGAACATGAATTAAGAAATAAATGGGAAGCTGAGCAAAAAAATAAGCAAAATATTAATAAGAAAAAAGAAGAATTAGAACAAGCTCGTTTTAAATTAGACCAAGCTAAAAGCAATTATGATTTAGAAACGGTTGCTAGATTACAACATGGCCTTATTCCAGAGTTAGAAAATGAATTAAAAACTTTACAAGAAGAAATAAAAGATGGTATGTTGTCTGATGTTGTTGATGACGAAAAAATTGCGATGATTATCTCTCGTTGGACAAATATTCCTATTGCTAAATTAGTTAGTGGGGAAAAAGATAAATTATTAGGTTTATTTAATAATTTAAAGAAGCGTGTTATGGGACAAGATAATGCTTTAAAGTTAGTAAGTGATGCTATTATAAGAGCAAGAAGTGGAATTAAAGACCCTAATAAACCAATTGGTTCTTTTATCTTTCTTGGACCTACTGGAGTAGGTAAAACAGAAGTTGCTAAATCACTAGCTTATGAATTATTTGATGATGAACGTCACATGATTAGAATTGATTGTTCGGAATATATGGAAGCTTTTAATGTCTCACGTTTAATAGGCGCGCCTCCAGGATATGTGGGCTACGATGAAGGGGGAGTATTAACTGAAGCTGTTAGACGTAACCCTTATAGTATTGTTTTATTTGATGAAATTGAAAAAGCTCATAAAGACGTCTTTAATATTTTATTACAAATTTTAGATGATGGACGTCTTACTGATAGTCAAGGAAGAACAGTTGATTTTAAAAATACCATTATTATTATGA
>CANRJL010000096.1 GCA_947630935.1 uncultured Bacilli bacterium
GAAGTAGAATGGGACTATAGAGAATGGGCACCAAAAGTCAAAAACTTAACTAAAGCCAAAACCAGATGTTCCCTATATTTTATCAAAGTAGATACTAAAATATGTAATGAAACAGGAAGTTCCAGTGCAGCCTGTAAAATAGCAACACTTGCTAAAAGTGATACAACTAATTTAGCCTATGACCATACCTATGATAATAATATTCGTTATATTGGAGCGAGTCCTAGTAACTATGTGACATTTAATAATGAATCATGGCGCATAATAGGAGTTATGAACAATATTAAAACAACTTTAGATGGTAAAGGTGAAAGTAGGTTGAAATTAATTCGAGCTACTAGTATTGGAGAAATAGCTTGGGAAGCATCTGGTTCTAATGACTGGGCAAAGCCAGCCACTTTAAACACAACCTTACAAGCCCGAAGTGAAGCAAGTAGTCCTTTAATAGATAAAGTTGTATGGAATTTAGGCGGAATAAGTACCAATTATATTATTCCAGATAAAGCTTATATAGAAGAACGTAGTGCAGTAGGTGGATATGATAATCCTAACTCTTTAATATGGCAAGGTAAAATTGGCTTGATGTATCCAAGTGACTATGGCTTCGCCGTAGGAGGAACTGTCCGGGATACTTGCTTAAACAGTTACTTATATAATTATGATACTAACAACTGTATGAATGATAATTGGCTTTATAAAGAAAAAACATGGACACAAACAGTGACATCATTGATACCATACGGAGTATACATTATAAATAAATTCGGAAAAATTGATTGCCCTTATGCTTATAATCTTTATAGTGTCTTTCCAGTTGTTTATTTAAAATCATCTGTTAAAATAACCGGAGGAGCAGGAAGCAGTAGTTCACCATATACCTTAAGTTTATAAACCAGCATTTTACTTTATCAGAATTTGCGAACTCTTATTTTTTATTGTATAATGAACAACAAGGAGGTTAGCATAATGTTATCGTATGGTAAAAATGTATTATTGACAACAAACCCTAAAAATATAAAAAAAGCTTACATTAGTAGCAGTTTAAAAGATAAAAATATAATAAATTTTTTAGAAAAAAATCATATACATTATGAATTATTGCCAACTAAAGTTTTAAATAGCAAATGTCATGAAAATCATCAAGGCGTTTTATTTATTAGAGAAGATTACAATTATTATCCCTTAGAAGAATTATACGATGAACAATTTTTAATCATACTAGACCACTTAGAAGACCCTCATAATTTTGGAGCAATATTAAGAACATGTGAAGCTTCTGGAATAAAAGGAATAATCATTCCCAAAGACCGCAGTGTTAGTGTAAATGAAACGGTAATGAAAACAAGTGTTGGCACTGCTGAATTATTAAAGATATGTAAAGTAACAAATATTATAGATACAATAAAAAAATTAAAAAAACATGGCTTTTTTATATACGGTTCTCAAATGGATGGCACAGATTACAATAATTGTAGCTATTCAGATAAAAAAGTTTTAATAGTAGGTAATGAAGGTAAAGGAATACATCAAAGTGTATTACAAAATTGTGATGAAATTTTAAAAGTACCTATGAAAGGGCAAGTAAATAGCCTAAATGTGTCTGTTGCAACAGCATTACTGATATATAAAATGGAGGACTTATAGTGAAGTATAATAATGAAGAAGAACAAGAATTAATAAGTATGGTTTGTGAAACTAATGAAGATGTTCAAAATAAAATATATGAAATTTGTGAACCACAAATAAAATACTATATAAAAAAATATTTACCAAGTGCTATAATAGTAGGGGTAGAACCAAAAGATTTAGAACAAGAAGCTTTATTAGCATTTTCTGATGCTTTAAATTGTTATGATGAAAAAAAACAAGCCAGTTTAAAAACATTTGTTAGCCTTTGTATTGAAAGACGATTAAGAAAAGTAATAGATAAAGCTCAAAATCAAAAAAATAAAATAAATAGAGAAGTTTTATCGTTAGACTATGATTATAAAAATACTGGCCTTCCATTAATAGAAATAATAGGCGATATTAATTCTGACCCTTTAATAAAATTTAGTGAAGATGAACAGTTAGAACAGTTAGAAACAAAAATAAAATTATTACTATCTAAAAATGAAACAATAGTTTTTGAATATTTAAAAAAAGGAATGAATTATCAAGAAATTGCAAAAATTCTTGACAAAACGCCAAAACAAATTGATAATACTATTCAAAGAATAAAGCAAAAAGTAAAAATGATTATAGAGGGTGAAAAAAATGAAAGAAAAAATTAAAAAAATAATGCCATATATATTAATTGTCATTGCTGTGTCATTACTAACAACAGTTTTAGTCATGTCATTGCAGTTTTATTATCAAGGTCAAAATATTCAAGAAGAGCAACCACAAGAAATGCCAAATTATGAGTTAATTAATGAATCGAATTTAACTGAAGACGATATTATGAATTTAATTGTTGAGAATAGAGATAAATTAGTATTATTTTTTAATCAAATTCCTTATTATAAAATAAGTACAATTGATGAATCTTATACTGAAAGTCAAGATGAGATATTTATGGTATTAACTAATGAATTTACAGATGAATTAGCATCTTATACTACTGCAAAATTATACCAAGAATTAACAAAAAATTTTGAAGTTTTGAAAAAAGAAAACGATACTATTTATTATAAAGTTTTAAAAACGGCATTCAATAATTTACATAATACCAGTGCAATTGCTATTTATAATTATACAAATTTAACAATATATCCAACTTATGCATCTGAATCGAAAATAAATTGTATGATTAATATTCAATTATGCGAAGAAAAAAATAATGAAGAATGTCGAAGAAATGAGTATTACAAATTTGAAATTATTAAAGAAAATGGCGAATGGAAGATAAATGATATAGGAATAGCGTAAAAACACTTGAATAATAAAAAGATTTGTGGTAGATTAAGCTTAACAAACACGAAAGTGTTTTTTAATTTGGAAAAAATGAGGTGGCAAAATGGCAAAAAAGAAGAAAGAAAAAAAAATTAAAAAGCCTGGTTATTTAAAACAAGTAAAAATGGAAATGAAACAGGTTGTTTTTCCAACTAGAAAAGAAACAATTAAATATACCTTTGCAACTATTTTAATTGTTATTTTAATGATAGGTTTTTTTGAACTAGTAAGCTTAGGTTTATCAATTATAAAGGGGTTGGTATAATGGAAAAATTATGGTATGTTGTTAACACTTATAGTGGTCATGAAGAATCTGTTAAAGAAAAATTATTAATGAGAGCAGAATCTATGGGATTTCAAGACCATATTTTCCGCGTCATTGTTCCTGAAACAACAGAAATTGAAATTAAAGATGGCGTCAAAAAAGAAAAAAAGAAAAAAATGTTTCCGGGCTATGTATTAGTAGAAATGATTATGAGTGATGAAGCTTGGTATATTGTTCGTAATACACCAGGTGTTACAGGATTTAT
>CANRJL010000097.1 GCA_947630935.1 uncultured Bacilli bacterium
GCCCAAGTGTCAAAGGGAAGTCACAAAGTAACCATAAAATACCATACACCATACTTAAAAGAAGGAATATATATTTCCTTAGGAACAAGTATCATCTTAATTATCATGGCCTTTTATCATAAATATAAAAAAAGAACGGAGAAATAATAAAATATGAAAACTTATTTAAAACTTTTAAGAGTAAATCATTATATTAAAAATTTATTAATCTTTTTACCTTTGATTTTTAGCGGGAATTTTTTCAACATTCCTATGCTTAAAATAACCATCTTAAGTTTTATCTCATTTTGTCTTATGGCTTCTGCTATTTATATTTTTAATGATTTATTAGACTATGAAAAAGATAGATTACATCCTAAGAAAAAATATCGGCCAATTGCTTCTGATAAAATAAGTAAAACCCAAGCTAAAATCATTTTTACTGTCTTAATCATCTTATCCTTATTAATAGAACTAAGCCTTTATTGGTTTGGCAAAATATCTTTAAATACTTTAATCATTTCAATTAGTCTGTTATTATTATATTTAATCATTAATATATTTTATAGTATTTTAGGTAAACATATTCCAATTTTAGATATTCTTTTACTATCCTTTGGTTTTATTTTAAGAGTCTTTTTTGGAGGAAGTGTTACGCAAGTTACCATATCAAGTTGGCTATATTTAACCATCTTAAGTTTTTCCCTTTATTTAGTATTAGGAAAAAGAAAAGGAGAACTAGAAAAAAATAAAGATTTTCAAAGAAAAGTATTAAAATATTATACTGTTCCTTATTTAGAAAAATTTATGAATATATATTTAGCTTTAACCCTAGCCTTTTATTCCTTATGGTGTGCAACTAATACCATAGTTGATAATAATTTATTAATATATAGTATTTTCTTTATTATATTCATTGTTATGAAATATAGTTTAAATATTGAAAATACCCAAAATGAATATATGGGAGACCCTGTTGAAGTAGTATTACATGATAAAATATTATTATTAGGAATATTACTTTATGCTATTTATATGGGAGGAATTTTATATGGAAAATATTTGGGCTTATGATTTTGATAAAACTATCTATAAAAAAGATAGTTCTATTGATTTCTTCTTTTTTTGTTTAAATAAGCAAAAATCATTAATAAAATATTTTCCTAAAATTATTAAAGAATCTATATTATATATCTTAAAAAAAAGAACAACTAAAGAATATAAAGAAGCTTTTTTTACCTATTTAAAAGATATAGATGATATTGATAAATTAGTTAGTGAATTTTGGCAAAAGAAAAGAAATAATGTTTACAATTTCTTCGTAGAAGATGTAAATAAAAAATCAAGACCTCAAATATATATTTTAAGTGCTTCTCCCGAATTCTTATTAGCAGGTTTTACTAAAAATTATCAAAATGTTATTTTAATTGGCACGAGAATGAATAAAAAAACTGGAAAAATTAAAGGTGAGAATTGTAAAGGAAAAGAAAAAGTAAAAAGATTACCTAAAAATGTAAAAATAATGAAATTTTATTCTGATTCTCATAGTGATGACCCCTTAGCTAATATTTCAACAGAAGCTTATATTGTAAAAAAAGGGCAACTAAAAAATTGGAAGTGAGCAAAAATGATAAAAGAAAAAAGAAAAAATAAACAAACAATATTAGAAAATGTCTTTGTAAAATATACAATTTGTTTTGGCTTAATATCTTTATTTATAGCCTTTCTTTTCTTACGCTTTAAAAAAGGCTTTCTTTGGCAATCAGATGGTTTCCATCAACATCTGCTTAATTTAAGTTACTTTCGTTCTTTATTAATAGATTTTTTTACCACTGGTAAATTTCAGACATTTACTTGGCATATTGGTGGTGGGATAGACACCTTTGCTAACTTAGCATATTTTATTTTAGGTGATTTTTTAACTATTTTTAGTGTATTCTTTCCCGAAGATAAATTATATTTACTATATTATATTTTAGTTTTTGCCCGTATTTATTTAGTAGGTCTTAGTTTTATCTGCTACTGTAAATATAAAAAAATGAATGACTATGGCACCTTAATAGGGGCTTTAATGTATGCTTTTTGTGGGTACTGTTTATTTGCTGGCTTTCGTCATCCTTATTTTACTAATTCCATTGCCGTTTTTCCTTTACTAATGATTGGTATTGAAAAAATAGTAAACGAAAATAAAAAAGCATTTTATGTTTTTGCAATAGCTTTAGCAACATTCTGTAATTTTTATTTTGCCTATAGTTTCTTTATCATTATTGGTATCTATGCCATATTCCTTACTATTTCTAAATATCGGCAAGATGGCTTTAAAAAAATCATGCAAAAAATATTAACCATTATTTTTTATAGTCTTTTAGGAATACTATTAACAGCAGTTGTCTTACTTCCAACAGCTTACCTATATCTTACTTCATCAAGAGTAGGGTTCAAAGTATATCCTTATCCGCCAAATTACTATCGCAGTATTTTACCATCTTTAATTACATTATCTTCTACTTATTGGCGAATATTTACTGTATCAGGTATTATCTTAATAACCTTACCATATTTTTTAAAACATCATAAAGAAGATAAACCAAAATTTTATTTATTTCTAGTCTTATTAATTCCTTTATTAATCTCCCAAGTGGGAAGTATCTTTATGGGCTTTTCATTTCCTAACAATAGATGGAGTTTTGTAGTAGCGTTTTTCTTAGCTTATATGACAACCTTTTTCTTTAATCGGGAAAAGCCATTAGACCAAAAAGATAAAAAATTTATTATATTCTTTAATATCATATACTTTGCAATAATTTTTATAAGTGGTTATGGAATGTCACGAAATATGCTTTTTACAATAATCATTGGCATCATTTTCCTTAGTATGATATTTAATTATTCTACTAATCAAGATAGAAATAAATTTTTAAAGAAAATATTAGTTGTTGTTATAATAAGTATCATTTATTTTACTTATTCTGTCTTTGGTGTTGAAAATTTAAATTATAGCAATGAATTTGTTAATTTTAATGCTGTTAATTATTTATACAAAACTAATAAAGAAAGAACAGAAGATTTAAATAAAGCCTTAAATTATGTTGCTAAACAAGAAGATAATGATTTTTATCGGTTATTTATCAATGGTATTGATTTAGTAAATTTGCCATTAACAAGCAACTATAACTATAATTCATTACCATTTTACTTTTCCATTTTTCCAAAAGAAATATGGCAAATAAGCGATGATATAAAAAGTAGTCAACAACATGTAACTAAAGCCTTCAATCAACTAGATAATCGAACTAAAATAACAACCCTATTAGGTAACAAATACTATATTAGTGATGAAAATTTCATCCCACCATATGGCTATGAATTATTAAAAGGTTATCGTGGTGAATCAAAAATATATGTTAATGAATATGCTTTACCATTTGTGATGTTTTATGATAAAAC
>CANRJL010000098.1 GCA_947630935.1 uncultured Bacilli bacterium
GGAAACAATTAAAAGCAAACCAGAAATATTAAGAGAAGCTGTAAAAATTAAAAGAAACAAATGGGATAATGGAGATATAGTAAATAGCTTAACAATTTGTGATGCAATGTTAACTGATTTTTGCAATGTTGACCAAATAGCATACAACAAATTAATTCAAAACATTTATACAAATACAGATATAGCTAGAATCGTTACAGATGGCGCAAGTAATGGTGGTAATTCTTACTTATTAATGAGTTTATGGAACAATAATCTCAAATTAACTGAAAAACAAAAAGATTTTGCAGTTAATGAAGCAATGAATAAAATAGGGACTACTAGATATGAAAATGATATGAATAATTACTCCAAAAAACTTGATGAAAAAGGAATTACAGATGAGCAAACTATGTATACTGAATTTAGTGGGTCTATTAATCCTGTAGGAGCTAAAACAGGATGTATGTATATGGCAAGTACTTTCGCTTCATTAAGTAATACTCAAGCTCATGGACATGGCGACTTTGATATTAGATATTGGATACTTAGAAATTCAAACTGGACTTCAAATGAAAAGCAAAAGTTAATTATAGATTTCTGGGCTGATGATAATGTGTATGATGAAGTTTTAGAACAATGGGAATGGAATATAGTCAATGACAGTGCTAATTATAAAGGCGAAACATTGCCACAATTTAATAAATTTGAAATGTATGAATATTCTTATGAAGAACTTTTAAGATTCTATGGCAATAAAAAAATCACTGATAGAATATGGAATGAAATACAATTTTGCAAACAAATGCATAAGTTAAGACCTCAACAATGGGAAATAGAATCTTCTATGACCAAAAAATTAGTTAAAATTAATCAAAATTAAAAAAACACCTACTTTTTTCTCCATACTATTAGCCAAACTTTTTTTCGTATATTTTGAAAAAAGTTAATATAATACATTTTTGTCGGACTATATTAAATGAAAATAATAATATAACTGAACAAGATTCTTTCATTCAAAAAAGTATATACTATAAACTCTATTTAACTTTATTTACTAAATAAAGTTATTTTCGAATTACAGTCAATTGTTAATAAGGCAATATTAGCAATTTTTAATTGTTTATCATGTAAAAATTTATTAAGCCATTTTTTATTTTTCTGAGCTTTACGTAATTCTTCTTCATTTAAAATACCATCAACAATTACTAAATAATTTAAAGTCTGCTTGCTACTCTTTTTCTTTATACTGCTTTTTAAATCATTATTGGTAGTAGGTTGATAATTACTTTTTAACAAAACTGATATACCACCTGAAGGCTCTAAAAGAACACAATCAAGTTCATTAATATCAAAACAACCTTTTAAACGACAACCCTCTAAAACTTTAGCAACATTTAATTTGCATTTTTCTAAATTCTCGTAATTAAAATTATTATTAGAAAATAAAATAACAGGTTCCCCATCCATAACCTCTGAAATATTATGATTATAATAAGAAAGCAAAGAAATAAAATAGCCAATCCCGCCAAAAACAACTAAAGCCAAAACTCCATCATACAAAGGAGTATCAAGACTAATTACACTATCAGCAGTAATTGAACCAATTGTTATACTTAAAATATAATCATATAAAGTCAAATTTTTAATTTGCTTTTTTCCCAAAATCTTCACAACCCCAAATAATACTATAAACATAATTAAAGACCGGATAATAATTGCCATGTCATCACCTAAAATTAATATGTTCTAATCTTTAAAATTTATAACAAATTATGATATCATTTAATTAGGTGATAGTTATGGACAAAATAAAAGATTTGCAAAAAATGATTGATGAAGTTAATAACATTGTTTTTTTCGGCGGAGCTGGAGTTTCAACAGCTAGTGGTATCAAAGATTTTCGCGGACAAAATGGTCTATATAAAATGAACTTAAAATATCCTGCTGAAGTAATGCTTAGTAGTACAATGTTTTACAATGAACCAGAAGAATTTTACAAATTTTATAAAGAACATTTAAATAGTTTAAATGCCTTACCAAATGCTACTCATGAATATTTAGTTAAATTAGAAAAAAAAGGCAAAGTAAAAGCTATTGTTACCCAAAATATTGATGGGCTTCATCAAAAATGTGGAAGCAACAATGTTTACGAAATTCATGGTTCAATCTTAAGAAATCATTGTCTAAAATGTCATAAATTTTTTGATGGCAATTATGTATTTCAAAAAAAAGGTATTCCTCTATGTGACGAATGCCAAGGCCTTATCAAACCTGATGTTGTTTTATATGGCGAGGCCTTACCAGATTGTTTTAATGAGGCAATCAAAAAAATAAGTAATGCCCAAATGCTAATTGTTGCCGGAACTAGCCTAACCGTTGAACCAGCCAGTAGTTTAGTAAATTTATTTAAAGGAAAATACTTAGTTATAATTAACAATACTAAAACTAAATATGACTATAAAGCCAATCTAGTAATTAATGATAATCTTGAAAAAATTTTTAAACAACTAAAATAAGACCATTCTTCATTATAGTCTTATTTTTTTCTTATATATACCAAATGTTTATATCTAATATTATTTTCTTCATACTCACCAAGACAAGAAACATCCCACTCATCTTTTTTGAATTGTGGAAAATATGCATCAGCCCCTTTAAAAGTTTCCTCTATTGTCGTTAAATACATCTTTTTAGCATACTCTAAAAATTGCCGATAAATACTAGCCCCACCAATAATCATAAACTCTTCATTATGACTTGCCATATATTCTAATAACTTGTTTAAATCATGAAAGACCATTACATCTGGATATCCCATAATCTCTTGATGAGTAAGAACAATATGTTTTCTATCTGGCAATAATCTACCAAGAGAAAGAAACGTATTTATTCCCATCACTATTGTTTTATTAATTGTTTGCGCTTTAAAAAACATTAAATCTTCTTTAAAACGCCATATTAATTTATTATCTTTTCCTAATTCATTATTTTTTCCTACAGCAGCAATCAAAGTTACATTATCCATAAATCAAATTCCTAAATCAAACTTCAATTGGGGATTTTGTTTTTTTATTAGTTCTTTCGGATAATCTTTCACTATAACATCATCTGGTGTAAAATCATAAAAATTAGTTTTTAAAGAATTTAATTCAATTATTGGCTGACAATCAATTGGTTCTCTTTTTAACATTTCTTTTACTTGTTGAACATGTCTATCATATATTTGAATATTATTATAAAACCATGTAAAACGCCCCGGAATTAACCCAAGATGTCTAGCAATCATCTGCTGTAATACTAAATATTGTACTTGATTAATACATCCCGCTGTTGCAAAATCACTCGACCTTTGAACTAAACA
>CANRJL010000099.1 GCA_947630935.1 uncultured Bacilli bacterium
CCAAAGGTATATTCTAGCATATTAAAACTGACATTTTAAAAAAATTTTATACTGACATTTTTAAAAAGGATTAACATTTTCTCTTTTTTTGTTGCATAATAAAAGAATTATGTTAGAATAAATACTACAAAAGAAGGAGAAATAAAAATGTTAAAAAATAATCAAGAAATCATTCCAATAAATGCCACGAAATATATTTTAAAAGAGCCATATACTTTTGAAATTCATGAAAAAACAGCTGAGGCTGACCAACTTATATATCGTAAAAACAGTTTTATGGCAAATTCATATTTAGACAATAAAATATGGGTTATTAAAGGTCAAGAAGATATGATGGATAAAGATACTATTTATAATGTTCAAAATAATCAAAAAATTGATATTGACTCCATTACGGATGTTTATTTTACTAAAAATTCAAAGAAAACATATCTATGTGTTGTTACTGATATCTTTCTATCTCAAATAAATATTGAAGATACTTTAGGAATTGTTTTAGATATTGATACCTTACAACCAAAATTTATTCATAGTATAGCCCAAGGTCATACTAAAAAAGTATTTACCGAACAAGAAGCCTTAGAACTTACTGGACTAAAATTAACAGAAGAACAAAGATTACAATTAACTATTGCTCAAAAATTTATAACATTTAACAATAAAGATATTAATAGTATTCCTCTAACAAATCGTCATCAAAAATTAGAAAAAGTTTTAAAAAAAGAACTTTCAGTGTAAGTTGCATTTCTAAATTCTTTTTTGTATAATAAAAAAGTATTGAATAGCTAGAAATTATTTTAAAAGATGGAAGGAAATGAGAAATATATGAAATATCAAACAGAAGAACAAACTGAAATGAAAAAGTTTTTTATTGTTCTAATTTTATTAGTCGGAATTATAATTGGTGTCTATTTTTTAAGCAAGATATTTATTAAGTCTAATGTCAAAGATTATGAATATCAAAATGGAACTATTAGTACAACTGCCATGAGTGTTGGAACTATCTTTAATGGGAAAGAAAAAGAATATTATGTAATGGCCTATGATACAACTGCTGTCGATGCCCAAAGTTATAGTACTTATACCAATTACTATACCCAAAATAAAGAAAATGCTTTAAAAATATATTATTTAGATTTATCTAATGGTTTAAATAAAAAATATTATGTTACAGAAAATAGTAACAAAAAAGCCCAAAAAATAGCTGATTTAAAAATATTAGATGGAACTTTATTAAAAATAAAAGAAGGTAAAATTACTAAATATTTAGAAGGAAAAGAAGCAATTGCTCAAGAATTAAAAGTAAATGCAAAGTGAAAAAACTTTCTTTTTTTTTGATTTTGCGTTATGATTATAAACAGAAGATAGGATGAGAAGATGAAAGCAAAATTAGGTTTTAGTTTAAAAGAAATATGCGTCATAATTATAATTACTGCTATTACAACAAGTCTAACAACTGGAATAATTATATACAACAATAATAAATTAAATAATGGCACAATCAATTTAAACAAAGACGAATCATTAAAAGAATTTTTAAAAGTATATGCTAGTTTAAATGAAGATTATTATGGCGATATTGATAAAACCAAAATGATTGATTCTGCAATATCTGGTATGTTAAATTATTTAGGAGAAGACTATTCTACTTATATGAATAAAGAAGAAACAAATGAATTAGCTGAAGAATTAAGTGGGAAATATCAAGGAATTGGTATTACTGTAATTGATAATAATCGCGTTTTTAAAGTTCATGATAATACCCCAGCAAAAGAAGCAGGAATAAAAGAAAATGATATAATTACTAAAGTAAATGGAGTAGAAGTAGGTAATGAAAATGTTGCTAATATAATTAGTAAAGATAGTGAAAATACATTACTTATCCAAAGGGGCGATGAAACATTAGAAATCAAAGTAACTCCCAAACAAATAAATACTCCTTTAACACGTGAAATAAAAGAATATAATGGTAAAAAGATTGGCTATATCTATATTCCATCTTTCAATAATACAGTAGCTGAAGAATTCCGCAAAGCCTTAGAAGAATTAGAATCAAAAGAAATAACTGCCTTAACAATTGACCTTCGTTGGAATACAGGTGGCTTATTAACCGGCGCCACTGAAATTGCGGCAATGTTTTTAGAAAAAGATAAAACTATCTATTCATTAGAAGAAAAAAATTCTTCTCATACATACAAAGATGATACAAAAGAAAAAAGAGATTATAAAGTAGCTATCTTAATAAATGATGGTACGGCCAGTGCTAGTGAAATCTTAGCAGCAGCCTTAAAAGATAGTTATGGTGCTATCCTAATAGGTAGTCCATCATTTGGCAAAGGAAAAGTTCAACAAGCAAAATATTTAGAAGATGGCAGCATGGTTAAATATACAACTGCACGTTGGTATACTCCCAATGGTGAATGCATTGATGGAATGGGACTATTTCCTGATTATTCAGTAACTTTAGAAGAAAATAATAACGATAATCAATTAGAAAAAGCCTTAGAACTATTACAGTAGTTCTTTTTCTTTATCATTTTCACTTTTTTCGGTATAATAAAATTAGAAACGGAGATTTATCATGATAAAAATAGGCGATAAATTAAAAATAGAATGTTATAAACACAGTGGTTATTTAGAGCAAACCAGTGAAGAAGCTACCGTATTAGAAATTGGTGAAGACTATCTAATCGTAGCTAACGACCGCACAAAATTAACTGAACATAATGGAACAAGTCACCGAACTAATGAACCGGCAGTTTTATTCTTTTATAAAAATCATTGGTTTAATATTATTGGTCAATTAAAACAAAGTGGGCTTTTTTATTATTGTAATATTGCTACCCCTTATATTATTGATGGTCGAACAATAAAATATATTGATTATGATTTAGATTTACGAGTATTTCCTGATGGCAGTTTTAGAATATTAGACCGTAATGAATATAAATATCATAAAAAGAAAATGCATTATAGTGAAGAACTTAATAAAATTATTGAAAAAGAACTTTCAAACCTAATTGAATATAAAAAAAATGGAGCTAAACCATTTCTAAAAGAAACAGTAGAATTTTACTATGAAAAATTTAAAAATTTAAACCATAATTAGCGAAAAAAAGCTGAGGGTGTAAATTTTTTTTCGGGGTAAAATTCAAAATATATGATAAAATTATACTTAAGATAGGGAGTGTCTAAAGTA
>CANRJL010000100.1 GCA_947630935.1 uncultured Bacilli bacterium
GCCCCCCATTAAACTTAGTAATTAAACTAGTTAAATATTCTATATCAACAGCATCTAAACCGTCTTCATCAACCTTTAATCGTTCTAAAGAATCTTTTGTTAAAGTTTCATCAATTTTATCATATTTACCAACTAAAGCAAAATCACGAACTCGTTTAAATAAACGATTTGCTATTCGTGGAGTTTTACGACACCGCTTCGCAATCATTCTTGCGGCATCAGTTCCAATAGGCATATTAAGAACCCGACTCGTCCTTAAAACAATTTGTAATAATTCTTCTTCACTATAATAATTTAATTTAGAAACAATTCCAAAACGATCCCTTAACGGACTAGATATATCCCCTGCTCTAGTTGTCGCCCCAACTAAAGTAAAAGGTGGCAAATCAATTTTGATAGTTCGGGACTTGCCATCATTATTTAAAACTAAATCAATTTCAAAATCTTCCATTGCCGGGTAAAGTATTTCTTCAATATATTTAGGCATCCGATGTATTTCATCAATAAACAAAACATCTCCCGGTTCAAGTGTTGATAATATAGCAGCCAAATCACCACTTTTTTCAATTGATGGTCCAGAAGCTGTTTTAATATTCACCCCAAGTTCATTAGCAATAATATGAGAAAGCGTTGTTTTGCCAAGACCTGGCGGGCCATACAATAAAACATGGTCTAATGGTTCATTCCGAATTTTGGCAGCTTCAATAAAGACTTTTAAATTATCAGTAATTTCTTTTTGTCCAACATATTCAGCCAAACTTTGTGGTCTTATATTTACTTCATAAACATCCGTCTGTTGTTCTTCAACATCCATAATTCTTTCGTCCATAATCCCTCCTGATTAATTTAATAATAACTTCAATGCTTCTTTTATTTGTTCTTCTATAGTTAAATCACCATGAATTTTAGGCAAAACCTTTTTAATATCATTTAATTTATAACCAAGTCCTTCTAAGACATTAGCTAGTTCTTCATTATAAACAGCCCCAGAATCTTCAATATTACTCATTAACTTGCCTTTTAAATCTAAAATAATCTGGCGAGCTACTTTATCCCCAACTTTAGGAAACTTTTTTAAATACAAAATATTTTCACGGTCAATTGCATCAATAATGCCTTTTACACTTCCTGTTGCAAGCATTGGCATCACAAGTTTTGGCCCAACACCCTTTACACTAATTAAACGTAAAAAAAGTTCTTTTTCTTCCAATGTTTTAAAACCATAAAAAGCTTGTTCTTCTTCACGAATATGATGATATATAAACACTTTTACTTCCTCATTTTCTGGAAAACTAAAAGGGTTTGCTACAAAAACACGATAACCAATTCCACAAACTTCTAAAAAAATTGAATTACTTTCATATCCTGTTATTTTACCAATCATATAGCTATACATAAAAACCACCATTAACATTATAAAATAAAATAAAACTAATGACAAGTAAAGAACAAAACTATCTAATTTCAAACAATTTTTTTACTTTAAATGATATTTAGCTAAAAAAGGAGCAATATCGTTACTTTCTAAAAAATCATTCATTTCTTGAATAGTTGTTTTTTCTAATAACATTGGCTCTAAACTAGTTATAAAAGGCTTGCTATCCCATAAAGATTCTGTATTTTTAATTTTTAATATATAATTTTCATTAGTTGAAGAAATTACTGGCTCATCTTCTATATCAAATAAAAAATTTAAATAAATTTCATCATTTACAATAATATAATTTCCAACTTTTTTAGAAGTCTCATCAGTATTTATTTGATAATAAAACATCCCATTTTCAGCTAAATACAAATTGGCTGTAACTTTATCCTTTGCTTCTTCTTGTTTAAAAACATACAAACCTTTCATTTGCAAATAATTATTTTTGCCATTTTCTAAAGCATTTTTTTGTAATACTAAATAAAGTGCTCCTGTTAAAAAAACAATAATTGCTAAAAAGCCACCAATTATAATATCTTTGCTTTCAGACATTATATCACGTCCTTTATAATAATTGATTTTTTCCTTTTAATAGTATGGAAACCTAAATATAATAACGCACTAATAATTACTAAAAAATAAAAATTAAAACTTCTTAATACTAACATTCCTGATAAAGCTAAATCATTACCATATAATAATTTATTAACAGCTAGTAACAACCCTTCATTAATCATTACCCCACCTGGAGTAGGCATCAAATCAGAACCTAATGTTACACATATTTGAAAACCAATAATTAAAAATAAAGAATATTCATTGAAACCAAAGGCACGATATACCATATAACTAGCTAATAATAAACTAATTCTTTGTAATAGCATCAAGAAAAAAGATTCATAAACTATTTTAAAATTATTTTTAGTAATCATTGCACAATTTTGATATTCCAAAAGAGAATTCTTTAACTTATCTTTTAAAATATCTTTTTTATGAATAAAAGAAATATGGTCAATTAAAAAATAAGCAATTTTTAACAAAATTTTTGCAATTTTTTTAGAATATATTAAAACAGCAAACAATAAAATAACTAAAATTGTAGTTATATATCCCAAAATTACCACCCAATTATAAAAAGAATTTATTCCAAATAATTGTTTTCTATACAAAATGAAAAAAATAGTTGCCAAAAAGATTAAAGCAATTCGATTCATCATTGTATTAAATAAAACCAGAACGCTACTAGTTTGATAAGGTATTTTATCCCGTTTCATTTCAATCATTTGCACTGGTTGTCCTCCCATATTACTAGGAGTTATAGCTGAAAAATAGATTTCAGTAAATATATAACCAAAAGTATGATAAAAGCTTACCTTCGTTTTAAAATGATATAACATTCTTTTTAAAAAAACACTTCCCCAAAAAACATAGCCAAACACACATAATATTGTTAAAAATAAATAAATAAAATTCATATGTATTATAGAATCGTATATTAAATGAAAATCACAATCTTTTAAGACAAAAAAATAAGTTAAAAATACTAGAAAAATAAATAGTATAGCTGATAAAACATATTTTTTCATAATCACCACTATTTATAGTATAGAAAAATTAAAAAAGAAATGCAAGAAAAATTACTAAAAAAGGCAACTTTAAAGACCAGCTTTATCTCAAATTTATATATCTATGTTAGACCATATTGATTAAAGAGACGAAAAATGATATTATAAAAAAGAGATGATAAAAATGAAT
>CANRJL010000101.1 GCA_947630935.1 uncultured Bacilli bacterium
ACCTCAAACTACAAAAATTGTTTTGGAAATAGCTAATTTTACAGCTAAAACGATAAGAAAATCAGGAAAGCGTTTTGATGAAAAGACCGATGCTTCTATTAGGTATGAAAAAAATATTGATACTGAACGGGTTGATTTAGGAATTGCCGTTTCGTTAGAACTTTTTAAAGAATTATTTTTAGATTGTACGATTGTTGCATATGGTGAGGCTTATCCCGCAGCTACTAAATGTGCTGAAATTGCAGTTTCAAAAAAGTTTTTAGATATTCGGTTAGGTAAGGAGTTAGATTCAACTGTTATAATTGACATTTTGGAAGCTTTAGGATATAAGGTAACTTATCAAGATGAAATATATCAGGTTTTAGCTCCAGTGTGGCGAAGTACAGGTGATGTTTCTTTAAAAGATGATGTTTTAGGGGATATTGCACGTTTAGTTGGTTATCAAAATTTTGAACCTAAACCATTAACAATGAAAGTAGAGCATGCTATTTGTCAAAATGAGGTTTTGCTTGCGAGAAGACTTCGGGAATATTTGGCTTTTAGATGTGGTTTTCATGAAATTTATACATATCCTTGGATAGACATTAAATATATTGAAGCTGCTCGTATTGATATTACTAATTCTGTTTCATTGGCAACACCTCCTGCTCCTAATTTAGCAACTCTTCGTAGTTCTTTGATTCCAGGAATGTTAGAGGCTATTTCTAAAAATTTACGTTATTTTGATAAATTTAAGATGTTTGAAATGGCTCAGGTATTTACAAAAGGGGAATATCATGAATCTGTTTTAGAGGAAACATTGCCTATTCATAAAAAATTTCTTTCTGGTTGTATTGTGGATAAGGATGCTCAAAACATTTTCTTTGAACTTAAGGGTGTCTTAGAAAATATTGCACGTTATTGTCATATGGAAAATCTTTCTTTTACACTTGGGGATAGACCATTGTGGGCTGATAAGAATGCTTATTTAGCAATTATGGTGGATAATGAGAAAGTCGGAGAAGTTGGGTTAGTTTCTTTAGCTACAATGGCTGATTCTAAAATAAAGTATACAAATGTGGCTATGTTTGAGTTAAATGTTGATAAATTAATTCCTTTAGCATCTAGAACAAATGAATATAAAGCATTGCCTGTAATTCCGGATGTTGAAAAAGATTTATCAGTTGTAGTTGATGAAGATGTTACTTGGGCAGCACTTTCAGAGGCAATTACTAGTAAAGTTAAAGAAGTTATATTTGTGGAAGAATATCGAGGAAATCAAATTCCGAATGGTAAGAAATCTCTTACTTTCCGAATTAAAATGGGAAATGATTCTGAGACAATGACAATGGATCAAATTAATAATAAAATGAATAGTGTTTTAAAAATTTTATCTAAGAAATTTGGGGCTGTGTTACGTGAAGAATAATTATTTAAGTAAAAATTAGAAGATAACAGTAGTGAAAGTAAAAGTGATAACTAAATCTTAGTTATCCTTTTTTTAAATTGAGAATATATAAGGCTTTGATGTTTATAGAAAATTTGATAAAAAATAAAATGTATTTTTTGTTATTTAAGAGTTAAATATATATTATAATTTTATTATTCTTATTAAAGAAGTTGGAAAAATGATTTATATAACTGGTGATATTCATAGAGATTTTTCGCGACTTTATAATTTAGAGGAAAATGAAAATGATATGTTAATTGTATTAAGAGATGCTGGAATAAATTATTACCTTTACCAATTTTAATCACAAAAATATTATTAAGTATTGCAATAGGCCATTTAAAAGTATTGATGATATGAATGAAAAAATTATTGATAACTGGAATAAACTTGTTAACAAGAATGACATTGTTTATCACTTAGGAGATTTTTTCTTAGGTCCAAAATCTGATTTAGTTAATATTGTATCCAAATTAAATGTTAAAATTTATTTATTAAAAGGTAATCACGATCGATTAACTCCTAAAACTTATGAAGAATGTGGTATTAAAATTTTAAAAAATGCTCCGATTAGTATAGATGAATATAAAGTGATTTTATCTCATCGTTCTTTACCTGATACAATGATAAAAAATAATTATCTAAATATTCACGGTCATATTCACGAAAGAAAACTTGAAGATATTTATGATAATAGTTTATATACTAAAACCAAACATTTAAATGTTTATTAAATTTTAAACCAATATTAATAGATGAAATTGTTAATAAATAGTCTAGTAAAAACGTGCTAAATGCACAATAAAAAGTGTGCTAAATACACAATGGTTTTTATTAATAATATGTAATATAGTATTAAACAAATTATTTTACAACTTTTTCTTTAAAAATTGCCAAAATATGGTAATATAATACCCAAAGCGGGTGTTAATATGGTAGTAAACGAAAAATGATAATATTAAAGATTATGAAGAATACATTAAAAAGTTAGAAAATAATGGTATAAAAATGCTCGAGAAAAAGTAGAAAATATGTATACTTTAGATTTTCTTATTATGAATGAAGATAGGCATTTAAATAACTTTGGAATTATAAGAGATGTGAATACTTTAAAATGGCTTGATGTAGCGCCCATTTTTGATAATGGACAAAGTTTAAATATTGAATACTATGAAGAAGAAGTTCATATTTCAGGAAGTGGAAGATTTTTCTATGAAATAAAACCTTTTGATGAAATTATAAAACTAGTTAAAAATCTTAAAAGAATAGATATTTCTAAATTAGATGGCGTAGTAGAATGGTTTGATGATTTACTACACAAATATCAACATTTAACCGGATACTCTGATACCAGAATTCAAAGACTATGTGTTTTATTAAATAGACAAATTGATAAATTAAAAGAATTGATTAATGAGTAGAATATCTTTCAAAAAAATGATATAGTGAATTAAAGAAATATGAAAAGGATGGTAGTATGAAATTATTATTAAATATAACATTAGGAGAAATTCCAAATAAAATAAATAGGCAAGTTGAAGTTGATGAAAATATTAGTTTAAAGGATTTGTGCTAGTTTATAATTGTTTCAATGAATGGTAGTAAAATTCCAATGTATGAATTAAATTATAAAAACGTTATATATTATCCATATTTAATCAAAGAAACCAAAAAAGAAAAAAACTTAGAAAATTTATCACTTAAAGATTTAAAATTAAAAAAAGATATAAGTTTCATTT
>CANRJL010000102.1 GCA_947630935.1 uncultured Bacilli bacterium
TGGTAATGCAAGAATCAAGATTAAAAGTCGCTGATAACTCTGGAGCTAGAGAAGTTTTAGTTATTCGTTGTTTAGGCGGCAGCAAAAGAAAATATGCTAATATTGGGGATACAGTAATTTGTACTGTTAAAAAAGCAATTCCAAATGGCAATATTAAAGCTGGTAAAGTAGTAAAAGCGGTTATAGTTAGAAGTGTCGAAGGCGTTAGACGTGCTGATGGAAGTTATATTAAATTTGACGATAATGCATGTGTGTTAATTAAAGACGATAAAACTCCAGTAGGAACACGTGTTTTAGGACCAGTTGCTAGAGAATTACGTGAAAAAGATTTCATGAAAATTGTCTCTTTAGCACCTGAGGTATTATAGGAGGTTACTATGAAAATTAAAGTAGGCGATAATGTTCTTGTTTTAGCTGGAAAAGATAAAGGCAAAACAGGCAAAGTATTAAAAACAATTTCTAAAAAGAATCGCGTTGTAGTCGAAGGAATTAACATGGTTAAAAAACACGTCAAACCAAATCAAACTAATGAAAATGGTGGCATATTTGATATCGAAGCATCAATTCATGTCTCTAATGTTAAAAAAATAGAAGAAAAAGCTAATAAAAAGAAAGAAAAGAAAGATTAAGGTGGGAACATGAGTACATATAAAGAATTATATAATAAGGAAATTATTCCTGCATTAATGAAAGAATTTAACTATAAAACCGTTATGCAAGTTCCAAAATTAGAAAAAATTGTCATTAATATTGGTGTTGGTGAAGGACACGTTGATGATAAATATATTGAAGCTGCTTTAAAAGATTTAGAAACAATTACTGGGCAAAAAGCCATAGTAACTAAAGCTCGTAAATCAATTGCTGGTTTTAAAATTAGGGAAGGTCAAAGCATCGGTGTTAAAACCACATTACGTGGTGAAAAAATGTATATATTTATGGAAAAACTAATTCGCGTTGCTCTTCCACGAGTAAGAGATTTCCGGGGCGTTAGTAAAAATGCTTTTGATGGTCATGGCAATTATACTTTAGGAATTAAAGAACAATTAATTTTTCCAGAAATTGTTTATGATGACATTGTAAAAGTTCGTGGTATGGATATAGTCTTTGTTACTACAGCTAATACCAATGAAGAAGCTAGGGCATTACTTGCAAAATTTAAAATGCCTTTTAAAGGATAGGAGGACACTATGGCAAGAACAAGTTTAAAAGTAAAACAATCTCGTAAACCTAAATTTTCTACTCGTGCTTACACACGTTGTGAGAGATGTGGAAGACCTCATGGTGTTCTACGTAAATATCATATATGTCGTATTTGTTTCAGAGAATTAGCTAATAAAGGCGAAATTCCTGGAGTAAAAAAGGCTAGTTGGTAGGAGGTATTAACATGGTTCAAGATAAAATTGCAGATATGCTTACAAGAATTCGTAATGCAAATCAATTAAAATATAATACAGTAGAAGTAATTGGTACAAAAATGACATTAGGAATTGCTGAAATATTAAAACGTGAAGGATATATCAGTGATTTTCAATATGAAAAAGGTACAAGTAAAGATATTCTAACACTTACCTTAAAATATGGTGAAAAAAAAGAACGCGTAATTACTGGCTTAAAAAGAATAAGTAAATCTGGCTTGCGAGTTTATGCCAAATGGGAAGAAATTCCTCGTGTTTTAAATGGCTTAGGAATAGCAATTATCTCTACATCAAAAGGCTTAATGACCGATAAAGAAGCTAGAGCCCAAAAGTTAGGAGGCGAAGTACTTGCCTATATTTGGTAAGGAATATATATGAGTAGAATAGGAAATCGTAAATTACAAATCCCAACTGGGGTAGAAGTAACCTTTGAAAATAATATTTTAACTACAAAATCTAGTAAAGGAAGTTTAGAAATTCCAATAGATCCTCTTGTTCAAGTTAACATAGAAGATAATACAATTACCACAACTTGTAAAAATAATAGTGCAAGAGCTAATGTGGTAGTAGGAACAATGAATTCTTTAATTAATAACAATTTAATTGGTGTTAGTGAAGGTTATAAAAAAGATTTAGAAATTATTGGTGTAGGATATCGTTTCAATATTGCTGGTAATAAATTAACAATCAATGCTGGCTATTCTAACCCCGTAATAATTGAAGTACCAGCTGGCTTAACTGCTACTTTAGTAAATAACAATGAAATTTCTATTTCAGGAATTGACAAACAAAAAGTAAACCAATTTGCGGCAGAAGTTCGTGAAGTAAGAAGTCCAGAGCCATATAAAGGCAAAGGAATTCGTTATAAAAATGAACATATTCGTCGTAAAGAAGGTAAAAAGGCTGCTAAATAAGTGAGGTAATGAGAATGATAAAGAAAGAATCTAGTAACATAGCGCGTTTAAGACGCCATAAAAGAGTTAGAAAAAACATAAGTGGTACAGAGTCTCGTCCAAGACTTAATGTATTCCGTTCTAATAAAGAAATTTACGTTCAAGTTATTGATGATGAAAAACAAATCACTTTAGCTAGCTCTTCATCAAAAATATTAAAAGTTAATGGTAGCAATATTGAAGGTGCCAAAGCTGTTGGCAAAGATATTGCTGAAAAATGTCAAAAATTAAAAATAAAAAATGTCGTTTTTGATAGAGGTGGATACCTATATCATGGTCGTGTTGAAGCATTAGCTGAATCTGCACGCGCAAACGGCTTAGAGTTTTAGGAGGAATAACGATGCCAAGAAGAGATAATGTAGATCCAAGAAAAAAATTATTGGAAGAAAAAGTAATTAATCTTAGTCGTGTTACTAAAGTTACTAAAGGTGGTAGACATTTTCGTTTTTCTGCAACAGTTGTTGTTGGAAATAGAAAAGGTTTAGTAGGAATTGGTACTAGTAAAGCTAATGAAGTAAATGACGCTATTGCTAAAGCAAGCAAAGCAGCCAATAAAAATGTAATTCGTATTGCAATTAAAGAAAATCGAACTATTCCTCATGAAGCTAATGGTAAAGTTGGTCGGGCAGTAGTCATGGTCAAGCCTGCCAAAGAAGGTACTGGAGTAATTGCTGGTGGAGCTGCTCGAGCAGTTTTAGAACTTGCTGGAATTAAAGATATTGTTTCTAAAAGTTTAGGAAGCAATACTCAAGTAAATGTTGCCAAAGCAACTTTAGAAGCATTGAAA
>CANRJL010000103.1 GCA_947630935.1 uncultured Bacilli bacterium
CTCCGGAGCCAAAGGTCATGGGTTCGAATCCCTTCTAAGACACCATAGTGATATTAACCTTAAGGTTTAAGATATAAAAGAAAGCGAGTTTAGCCATGCAAACTAGTAAAATTAATGATTTATTTTTAGATGCAAAGACTGTTTATTTTTTTGATGTTGATGGAGTTTTAGCGCCTATTGAATATGGAGAGTATAATCATTATTATTATGATGATGAACAATGGGCTTTAGCTTTAAAAAAAAATGACTTTTATGAAAATAGAAAGCCATTTTTGGTTATGCAAGATTTTATATCTCATAAAAATTTAGATAATGTTTATGTAGTTACAAAAGTAATGAATGAAATAGAATTAGAACAAAAGAAGAAATATTTGCGAAAAAATTATCATATTTATCCTAGTCATGTTTATTCAGTTTTAAAAGATGAAGATAAAGTGAATGTTATGAAACTTATTCAAGAAAAATATCCTGATTTAGAAGATAAATATTTTTTAATGATTGATGATACAGTGAGTGTTTTAAATTATATAATGGAACATTCAGCTTATTCAACGGTTCATATTAGTAGCTTTTTAAAATAAGCTATTTTTCTATGTAATAGGCATAATATTCATCATAAGTGATGTTTTCGTCATGCATAATTTTAGCAGCATTTTGTCCAACATAACGCCAATGCCAAGATTCTGGTTCATATCCTGTAATATAGGTTTTGCCTTCGGGATAACGTTCAATAAAACCAAATTCATATGCATGTTGTTTTAACCAGTTATATGCTGAACTTTCTTTAAATTCTTTATCTGATGGTTCAGTTTTACTTGTCATATCAATCACTAAACCAGTTTGATGTTCAGAATTGCCGGGGCGAGCCGCCGTTTCATCAGCTTTTCTTTCACCTAATGTTTCTTTACGATATTCATATATTTCTTTTTGTTCTTGATAATTGCGATAACTAGAAGTAACCATTAAATAAAAACCAGCATCATTAGCAGCTTGCCATAAATCAATAAAAGCATCATAAGCATAAGAAATTAATTTATTTTCTCCTTCTTCGCCATAAGAATAATCAAGCGAAATATTTTTTAAATTTTCCGGAGTATAATTTTCATCTAAAGCATAAAACTTATTTACTATCATTTCTTCTTTTTTACTTGAATCAGTTTTTAAAGATAATTGATACCATTTATTGTTGGCATGAGTATTTACCATAGCTACAATATCAGTTAAAGTTTCATCATCTTGTACTTTTTGAAAAGATAAATAAGTGTCTAAATTTTTTTCTAAATAATACTTTTCTTTAACTAATTCAATAATTAAGTCATTTTTATCTTGATTTAAAATTGCCGTGATTGTTTGGTCACTATTTTTAGTTAAAAGCATTGCAACTTCTTCTTTAGTATAGCCTTTTTCTAATAATTTATATTCATTAGTCTGTTTATATTGATAATCTTTATAAAAATGAAGACCTACTATTATGAGGAATATGAAAATACAAAATATTCCAATAAATTTAGAAGCAGATTTTTTATTTTTTAGTTTTTTCTTTTTTGTTTTAGGCATCAAAATCATCCTTTCTAAAAATATTATAGCATTTTAGTTAATTTTTTGTTGCAACTTTTTGTCTAATATTGTATCATTTAATTATGATAGAAGAAGGTAGATGAAAACGTGAGTAGTAATCAAGAAGTTTTAAAATTTTGTCCTCATTTTAATCGTATAGTTAATTTTAAATATTCTAGTGAAGATTTGATTACTGATAAGTTAATCACAATCTATCGTGATTTTATTTTTAAGGCTAATATGACAAATGTTGAAGATGTAAAAATGGTTAAAGAAATTGACCATGTCTTGAATAAGTATATTGAAGATTATTTATTTCGTAAAGAATTAAAACAAGAAATTGTACAAATAAAGATTAAACGTTCATGCAAAGACATTTTGCGGGCGATTGTTGAGAATATTTTGTCTATATTTGATAATTACTTATATAATACTACAAGAAAAATTACAATTGCTCGGTGGATATAAAAAAGATTTTCGAAAACATTGAAAATCTTTTTTTAAAGTTTTCTTAGAACTACAATACCAGTTATTAATAAAACTACAATAACTACGATTTCTACTATAATAATTATGTCTTTGATTTTTATACGTTTTTCAACTTCATTAATTTCATGTTCATATTTTTTTTGAATTTTACCTTCGTTCATTTTTTTTGCCCCTTTCATTTAATTTATTATATCATGGGTGTTTTTAATGTGGCAATTAAAGTTTAGAAATAAGACATTTGCTTTACTATTTTTTGCAAAATAAGATAAATGCTATGAGACAGACTTTAAATTATACATATACTACTATAGAGTTTAAAAAGATAAGTTAAATATTTTTACAGAAGGGAAGAAAAAAAATGGAAGTTACTTATGTAGTTATTGTGGCTCTTGTGACTTATATTATAGGAGCATTTACAAAATTAAAATGGGGACATATTCCTAATAAATATATTCCTTTACAAAATGTATGTATTGGAGTTGTTAGTGGTATTATTTGTTTTGTTTTAAAATTAGAATCTAGTTTTATTCAATCTTTTGTTTTATGTATTACAGCAACTATGGGCGCTGGAGGAGCGCATGATTTATTACAGACTTTTCAGAAAAGTGAAAGTGATAATTAATTTAAAGACATTATGTCTTTTTTTTATAATATCAACAATAATTTTTAAAGATTAGATATTTTTAGCATGTAAAGGTGACAATATTTTAGAAAAAATTGCTGTGTATTAGAATAGTGGTGTTAAATATATAGAAATATAATAAAAAATGCGATATAATTAAGTTGCTAAAGTTGAATTTAATAGAGAGGAATATTCTTAACTAGTTAGCGAATAAACTTAAAGCTAACTAGGTTTAAAATATGAATTATTATTTAACAAATATGACACTAAAAGATTTAGAAAATGCTATCAAATTTTTGAAAACATTTAAATACTATTTCAAAAGTTGTAAACCAAGAAAGTAAATATATAGAATGTCCACATTGTCATTGTAGTGATTGTATAATAAAAAATGGGTTTACTGAAAATAAAA
>CANRJL010000104.1 GCA_947630935.1 uncultured Bacilli bacterium
AAATTGAACCTGTGACAGAAGCAGAAGATTTAAAAGAAACTCAAATAGAAACAGAAATGAGTTTAGATGTTCAAAATTATGATGAGGAAAAAACAATAATTGATACTAGGAATTATTTAGAAAGATATAAGAGTCAATTGCAAAATTTACAACAACAATTATCTGTAAATAATAATTTAGAAAGTAATGATTGTGAAATAGGTATGGTTGTTGTTCCTTTTAAAGATGCTAAAATTTATTCAGATGAAAATTCGGTTATGATGCGAGAAAATGGTAAACATTCTTTATATCAAGATTCAATACCAAGAATTGTTCAAGCAGTTTTATTATCGAATGGAAAATCTGTTGTAAAAGCAACTACTCCTGAAGAATTAAAAAGCTTCCATGAAGCTGGTTATAATGATAAAATAGGTTATAGTTTTCTTAATGTTTATTCGCAAAATACAAATGATATTGAAGGCTTTTATGAAGCAAAAGATGTTGCAAAATTAGTGCGTAAATAAAAATATGATGAAAAGTCATATTTTTTTAAGCTTTTAAATGAGTAATTATAAAAAATAAAAACCTAGTTAATACTAGGATATTGTAAAAATATTAGTTTCCTTGCCGCACTTCCATAATGACAGGTAGTATCATTGGATGTCTTCCAGTTAATGCGTTGATATAGGGATATAAATCTAAAATAATTTGATTTTTTAAATCAGTATAAGTGTAGGTATTTTTTTGTAATGCTTCTTTGACAATGTTTGTTATTTTTTTCTCAATTTTTTCAATTAGTTCAGCATTTTCATTAACCATGACAAAACCACGGGTAGTAACATTTGGTTTTATTAATAATTGTCTGGTGATAGGGTTAATATTGATAATTGCTAGTAAGATTCCGTCTTTGCTCATGATTTTTCTATCTTTAATAACAGTTGAGCCAACGTCGCCAATTCGTGACCCATCGACATAAATATCGCCGGCTTCTACACTAGAACCTTTGACGACTTTTTCATTAGTAAGTTCAATGACATCGCCATTTTTACAAATAAAGATATTTTCACTAGGAATATTGCAATCTTCAGCAATTTTTTTATGAGCCATAAGCATACGATATTCACCATGCATTGGCATAAAGTAAGTTGGGTTAATAAGTCTTAACATTAATTTTAATTCTTCTTGTTTGGCATGTCCTGAGGTATGAATATCACTAAATTCTTCATTAGTATATACTTTAACTCCTTGAAGATATAATTTATTAATAACACGATTTACACTTTCAGCATTACCAGGAATAGGTTTAGCTGAAAAAACAACTAAATCGTCATTTAATAAGCTGATTTGTTTATGAATTCCATTGGCTATTCTTGTTAAGGCTGCCAAAGGTTCACCTTGGCTTCCAGTACATAAGATACATACTTCGTTTCTTTTTAAACTTTTAGCTTTATTAGCGTCGATAAAAATGCTTCGGTCTTTAATTAAGCCATTGTTTAAAGCAATTTCAATACTTGATTCCATTGAACGACCAAAAGTAATAATTTGCCGATGATTTTTTCGACATGTTTCAACAATATGTTTTATACGATAAATATTAGAAGCAAACGTTGCAATAATAATTCTTCCATGATGTCGTGAGATAATGTCATTTAATGTTTCATCAACGCATGATTCACTTTTAGAAAAACCTTCTGATAAAGCATTAGTACTATCACTTAAAAGAATTTTTACGCCTTCTTTACCAATTTTAGCCATTTTATGTAAGTCAGCCATCGGGCCAATCGGAGTCAAGTCAAATTTAAAGTCTCCTGTTTCAAAAATAGTTCCTTGAGGAGTATGAATTACAACCGCGAAACTGTCAGGAATAGAATGAGTAGTATTAATAAATTCAACATTGAAATATTTTGTTTTAATATGTGAATCTTGATTAATTTCAACTAAATTTTCATATTTAATATTATTGTCAATTAATTTACGATTAATTAAACTAATAGCAATTTTGGGTGAATAAATAACTGGTATTTTTACTTTTTGAAGTAAAAAAGCAATTCCCCCAATATGGTCTTCATGACCATGCGTAATTATTAGTCCTTTAATTTTATCTTCATTTTTCTTTAAATAAGTGACATCTTGAATTACATAGTCAACACCCATTAGTTCTTCTTCGGGAAACATTACGCCGGCATCAATAATTAAAATCTCCTCTTCGTGAGTAATAACATACATATTTTTGCCAACTTCGCCAAGTCCACCTAAAGCAACAATAGACGTGACGTCTTTTTTATTTTGCATTAATAATCTCCTCCTAAAATAAAAAATAAAGTTGATTTCTAATGAAAATTATACATCAAAAGTTTGAACTTGTCTAGTTTTATGTTATACTTAAAAAAGAAGGAATATTAAACTTGGGGGAAAAATTTAGAAGAAAAGGAGACTTAAGATGGGTATATTAGATAAATTAAAAAAAATAGTTTCAAAAAAAGAAGAAGTAAAAGAAACTAAAGAATTGATGGAAACTTATGAAAAAGGCTTAGCAAAAACGCGAAAGGAATTTGTTTCAAAATTAAGTTTATTAGGTTTAAAATATACAAAAGTAAATGAAGAATATTTTGAAGAATTAGAAAATATTTTAATTATGGCTGATATTGGAGTTAATACAGTATTTGATTTTTTAAAACGTCTTCGGTTACGGGTAAAAAAGGAAAATATTACGGATACAAAATATTTAAATGAAGTAATTGTCGATGAGTTATTTATTATTTATGTTGAAAATGCCTCTTTAAGTGACAAAATAAATGAAGCTGAGGATGGACCAACAGTAATTTTAATGGTTGGCGTGAATGGCGTAGGGAAAACTACAACTATTGCTAAATTAGCTTATAAATATATTTTGGAAGGTAAAAAAGTTATGATGATTGGCGCGGATACTTTTCGTGCAGGAGCAGTTCCACAATTAAAAAGTTGGGCTGTTAAATTAAATTGTGAATTTTATGGTCAAGAAAATGCCGACCCGTCTAGTGTTATTATGATGGTTTGCAAATTGCTAAGCAAAAAGATATAGATTATGT
>CANRJL010000105.1 GCA_947630935.1 uncultured Bacilli bacterium
ATTACTACTAATAAACCCTTTTCTAAGTGGGGTGAATTATTTGGAGATAATATGATAGCTAATGCTATATTAGATAGGTTATTACATCATTCACATGTAATATCTATAAATGGTAAGTCTTATAGAACTAAGGATATTTTAGTTGATCAAGAAACTAATAAAAATTGACATTTTTGCTAAAATAAAAATGTAGGAAAACCTACAAAAATATTTTAGTAAAAACCTACAAAAAAATATTGACATTATCATCTTTTTTTTAACTACGAGGATGAGTATTTTGATATTCTTCTTTTATTTTTTCATTTGTTATATGAGTATATATTTGGGTTGTAGAAATATCACTATGGCCTAAAAGCTCTTGAATTACTCTTAAATCTGCCCCATTTTCTAATAAATGAGTGGCAAATGAATGGCGAAGGGTATGAGGACTAATTTCTTTTGCAATGTGAGCAGTTGCTTGGGCTTTTTTTAATAATTTAAAGAAGCCTTGGCGAGTTATTCCTAACCCACGATTATTTAAAAATAAATAGTCACAGTTATGGCCTTTTTTTATTAAATTATGGCGATAATTATCTAAATAAATAGTTAAATATTTTTTGGCAGTTTGATTAAGAGGAATAATTCGTTCTTTACTACCCTTCCCTTCTACTCGAACGATGTCATGAAAAAGGTCAACATTTGTAAATTTTAAAGATATTAATTCAGAGATTCGCATTCCGGTTGCGTATAATAATTCTAACATAGCTTTGGTTCGATAATCATAAGCATTGTTTAAGGGAATGTTTAATAAGCGGTCTACTTCTTCATAGGTTAATGTTTGCGGTAGTTTTTTTTCTAATTTAGGCATCCAGAGCATTTCACAAGGGTTAGTTTTTAAATAATCTTCTTTGAGACAAAAGGTGTAAAAATTATTTAAAACCGTTATATAATGGGCTTTTGTAGTTGCCGAGTATTTTAGCTTGTCTAAATGATTTAAAAAGGCTATTATGTCTTGCTCTTGTAGTTTTAATAAATTTTTATTTTGGTTATATTTTTCAAATTCTATAAGCTCATCTGTATATGATTGTAAAGTATTTTGACTTAGTTTTTTTTCGTATTTTAGATATTCTATGAATAAGATGGAATATTGATTTTGTAATTTTTTTTCTTTCTTCATAACCCTTCTCCTTTATTTTAGATATATTAAGTATATATAATTCTTGTTTTATTGTCAAACGATTGTTCTTCTGTTATAATTAACTTGGAGGTTTTAGAATGGAAAACTTAGCAAATAAAATGCGTCCTTGTAAGTTAGAAGATGTGATTGGGCAACAACATTTGATTGGGAAAGATAAAATTTTGACAAATTTAGTTAAGAATAAATATTTGTGTTCAATAATTTTATATGGTAAACCTGGAATTGGTAAAACTTCTATTGCTAATGCTATTGTTAAAGAATTAAATTTACCATATAAGTTTTTGAATGCGACAATTAATAATAAACAAGATTTTGATATTGCAATTGCTGAGGCAAAAATGTATGGAAATATGATATTAATTATTGATGAAATACATCGAATGAATAAAGATAAGCAAGATTTATTATTACCTCATGTGGAATCTGGGTTAATTACTTTAATTGGGCTTACTACTTCTAACCCTTACCATAAAATTAACCCAGCAATTCGAAGCCGTGTTCAAATTTTTGAATTACATGAGCTTTCATTAGATGAAATTGTAGTTGGGTTAAATAAAGCTTGTAGTTATTTGGAAGGTATTGTTGTTGATGAAGAAGTTTTAAAGATTATTGCTAAGGCTAGTTCAGGAGATTTAAGGAATGCTATTTCAACTTTAGAAGTGGCATATTACTCTTCTGCTAATCATCATATTACGAAAAAATTATTACAAGAAATGGGGACAAAACCAATATTTTTTCATGACAAAAATGAAGATGGCCATTATGATGTGTTGTCAGCTTTTCAAAAGTCTATTCGAGGAAGCGATGTCAATGCAGCTCATCACTATTTAGCACGTTTGATTGAAGCTGGTGATTTAGATAGTATTTACCGGCGAATGAGTGTCATTGCTTATGAAGATATTGGTTTAGCCAACCCATCTATTGGGCCTAAAGTTATGGCCGCTATTAATGCTTGTGAATTAGTTGGTTTGCCAGAAGGAAGGATACCTTTACAAGTTGTTGTAACTGAAATGGCTTTGTCACCAAAATCAAATTCAGCTCATATGGCTGGAGAAGAAGCTTTAAATGATATCCATAAAGGAACTACTGGTAATGTTCCCGCACATATTAAAACAAGCTCAACTACTTATTTATATCCACATAATTATCCAAATAGTTATGTAAAACAAGATTATTTACCAAAGGAACTTCTGGGGAAAGTTTATTATCATCTGAAAAAAAATAAGTATGAAATGAATTTATATATGCTTCATCAGGCGATTGTCGAAGATAAAAAATAAAATTATTAAAAAAGAAAGGAAATAAAAAATGAATGTTTTAATTGTTGGCTGTGGGGTTTATGCTATGGGGTTAGCTACTTTATTAAAGAAGAATAATTCTATTTTCATGTGGGTTCATGATAAAGAATTAATTAGTAATTTAAAAGAGCAATATGCTTCTTTAAATATTTCGTATGTTACAGATTTAGAAAGTACTTTAAAAGAAATGGACTGTGTTATTATAGCTGTTTCTTCGACCTATTTTTTAGATATTTGTCCTTTTTTTAAAAATTTTAAGAAGCCTATTTATATTGGAACTAAAGGAATGTCTATTGATGGAACATTTTTTAGTGAACTGATGCGTGAAATTGTTAAACATGAAAATGTATATTACTTTGCTGGCCCTACTCTAGCAAAAGATATGCTTTTAAAAGGACCAGTTGGTATGACTTTGGCTAAAAATGATAATAATTTTTTGGCAAATATTTTTTCTCCTTTGGTAAAGATAGATTTGACAGATGATGAAATTGAATTACAAATATATAGTATTTATAAAAACATAATGGCAATTGGAGCAGGAATTATTTATGCCTCTTTTAAATCATA
>CANRJL010000106.1 GCA_947630935.1 uncultured Bacilli bacterium
TATTAGAGATTATCCTAATACTTCTTATTTATTTATGGATTATTGGAATGATAATCAATATGGTCTAACATAGATTATTTTTATTGACAAAGGATAAAATTAAATATATAATCTAAATGTACTGCTTGATTAGCTCAGTCGGTAGAGCAAACGGCTGTTAACCGTTGGGTCGTAGGTTCGAGTCCTACATCAAGCGCCATTAAGAATATTTAGCAATCTCTTAGAGGAGATTGTTTTTTTTTATATTAAAGAAAATATTTTAAATTTAAGAAATTATAAGTTAGATTTCTTAAAATTTGACTATTTATAATTAATATTATAAGATGGTTTAGGTGAGTTAGTTTTATATATTATTTTGTAAGCATATAAATTTTATAGTTTATGAAAGGAAAAATATTGTGTTAGAATTAAAAAATATTAAGAAAAGTTATAAGACAGGCGATTTTATTCAACATGCTTTAAAAGGGGTTAACCTTAGTTTCCGAAAAAATGAATTTGTGGCTATTTTGGGGCCTAGTGGTTCAGGTAAAACGACTCTTTTAAATATAATAGGTGGTTTAGATCGTTATGATAGTGGTGATTTGATTATTAATCAAAAATCTACTAAAAATTTTAAGGATAGAGAATGGGATTCATATCGCAATAATTGTATTGGCTTTATTTTTCAAAGTTACAATTTAATTAATCATATGGATATTATGGCGAATGTGGAAATGGGAATGACTTTGTCTGGTATATCAGCCAAAAAACGGCGTAAAACCGCTAAAGAAGTATTAAATAAAGTTGGTTTAAAAGAACATATGCATAAACGGCCTAATCAATTGTCTGGTGGCCAAATGCAAAGAGTTGCCATCGCGCGGGCATTAGCAAATAATCCAGATATTATCTTAGCTGATGAACCAACGGGAGCTCTTGATTCAAAAACTAGTGTGCAAATTATGGACTTAATTAAAGAAATTGCTAAAGATAAATTAGTCATTATGGTTACACATAACCCTGATTTAGCTAATTTATATGCCAATAGGGTTATTGAAATGAAAGATGGTAAAATTATTCGCGATTCCAATCCTATTGATGAAAAAGAAAAAGAAGAAGAGACTTATCAAATTCGTAAAACTTCTATGAATTTTTTTACAGCTTTACATTTATCTTTAAATAATATTCGAACTAAAAAGGGAAGAACTCTTTTAACAGCTTTTGCTTCTTCAATCGGTATTATTGGAATATCTTTGATTCTTAGTTTATCTAATGGTTTTGATGAACAAATAGATGTTTTTGAAAAAAATACTTTAAGTGCTTTACCTATAATGATTAGTAAACAAAGTATGAATCTTGATGAAGAAACAATGGCTAAAATGCAAGAAGAAATGACTGATACTGAAGAGTCTTATCCTAATATTGATTATGTAATTCCTAGTGAAACAGTTGAAGAAAAATATGTTCATAATAATGTCTTAACTAAAGATTATGTAAATTATATTGATAAAATGCCTAAAGAAGATATAGTAGGAATTAATTATATTTATACAATGGGTTTAAATGTTTTGCAAAAAATAGATGGTAATGTAAAACAAATTTCTACAACTGATGTAACGTTTACAACTTATCCTCATTCTTTAGATGATAGGGAAGGTGTTATTGAAGAACGTTTTGATATGCTTGCTGGTCGAATGCCAACTAGTAAAGAAGAAATTATTTTGGAAGTAGATAGCAAAAATCAAGTATCGAGTGATTTATTAGAATTATTAGGGTTTACTACTAAAGAAAATATCAATTTTAAAGAAATATTAAATAGTACAATTACTTTAGTATTAAATAAAGATTATTATCAAAATCTTGGTAATTATTATATTCCTAAACAAGATTTAGATAGTTTATATGAAAATAAAGATAATCTTATTTTAAAGGTAGTTGGGATAGTTAGATTAAAAGATGATTATCCTAGTATGGCAGCAACACCTGGTTTATATTATAGTAATGATTTGCAAAATTATTTAATAAATATGAATAAAGAATCTGATATAGTAAAAGCTCAAAAGATAGCAGATTATAATGTTATGACTGGGGAAAAATTTGATTTAACTACCAAAGAGGGTAAAGATTTAAAAGAAAATATTTTAGGTTATTTAGGGGATGATATAGAACCATATATGATTCAGATTCATCCTAAAGATTTTAATAGTAAAGAAAATATTATTAATTATTTGGATGAATATAACAAAGATAAAAAAGAAGAAGATAAAATTGCTTATCTTGACCAAGCTAATTTAATGAGTTCTTTATCAAGTAATATTATGGATGCAATTACTATTGTTTTAGTAGCTTTTAGTTCAATATCCCTTATTGTATCTTGTATTATGATAGGAATTATTATGTATATTTCGGTTTTAGAAAGAACTAAAGAGATTGGAATTTTAAGAAGTCTTGGAGCCCGTAAAAAAGATATTACAAGAGTTTTTAATGCTGAGACTTTTATTATAGGTACTGCTTCAGGTTTATTAGGAATTTTAGTAGCTTGGTTGTTGTTATTTCCAACTAATAGTATTTTATTAGATTTAACAAATTTAGAAAATGTTGCAGTTATGAACCCTTTACATTCATTATTATTAATCGTTATCAGTGTTTGTTTGACTCTTATTGGAGGCTGGCTTCCAGCTAAAATTGCGAGTAAAAAAGACCCAGTTATTGCCCTTCGAACTGAGTAAGTATTTATTTCGACAAAATCTGATAAAATACGTCAAAATATGTCATTTTCTTTTCTTGAAGTTTTAAAAGAAATTTAATATAGTAATTTTTATCAGAAAGGAAAAAATATCCTTTTTGAAAATGAATTTCTTAATCTTCCTTCAAAACTTAAATCATACATAAAAACTACCCTATTACAACACACTTCTTTTAGATTAAGAAATTCAGGAAGTAGCCTTAAATGGTTACTTTTTTTAGTTTATGTTAAGTTATTTATTATGTTAAGTTAGTAAAAGAATTCCAAGTAAAATCAAGGAATTCTTTATTTTTTTCT
>CANRJL010000107.1 GCA_947630935.1 uncultured Bacilli bacterium
CATTAAATTTATATAATAATGGTGGTGCTTCACGGAGTAAATTAACTGAATCACATCGTCGTTGGGAACAAGAAATTGATAAGAAAAATGAAGAAAAATTAGGAAGAACTCAACAATTGAATACTCTTAAAGTTCAAGCTTTAAAGGAATTAGGATATACAAAAATTACAACCGAAAATGCTTCCGAATTAATCGAAAAAATTGCCGAAATTGAATCTCGAAAAGTTTAGTTTACATAATATTTACATAAGCGATTTATGATAGGGAAGAGTAGTGATACTCTTTTTTAGTGATATATAATTTTTAAATATGTTATTATTCTAAAATTCTTTTTAATTAATTTAGAATTAAATATGAAATTAATTATGATTAAGCATAAGATAATAAAATATTTATAATTAAAAAAAATAAATTTAATGAAGATGTTAAATTTAATTTTTTTAATAATTTTAATTATTATTTATTAAAGCTCTAAATTATATTTAACTTAAATAATTGTATTTAAGTGATTAATTATCCATTTAGAATAATTTCAATGCAAATTAGAAAAACATTATTATTAGTTTTAATTTTGAAGATTGTATTTAGATGGATAAATTATCCATTTAAAATAATTTCGATGCAAATTAGAAAATTAGCAAATTAGGAAATTTTAAAATCAAAAAAATTTTTAAATTAAATTTTGATTTAGTTTTATGATATGTTATAAGAATAAAATATATTATATATTTAAATTTGGTTTTAATAAATTATGTTTATTATATATTGATTAATGTTGATTTTGCCAGCTTTTTATAATCATTTATATAAATTGCATAATATATATTATGTTAACTAGAAACTTTTAAATAAAATTTAAATGATAGATTATATATAGCCTACTATAACAATTTAATTAAAATAAATTAGCTTATTTAAAAGACAAAATGGTTTATCATTAAGATTATTATACCACTTATTAAACCAATATATATCCAAGTATCTTCATGATATTTTTGAGCTTTAGGAAATAAATCATGAATTGATAAGGTAATCATTAGTCCGGCTACAAAAAGTAAAATAAAGCCAATCATTGAATTAGTTATAAATTTGCTTAAGAAAATAAATGCCAGTAATGCTCCGATTGGTTCAGCAAGACCAGAAAATAATGTCATTTTAATAGCCTTTTTTTTGCTTCCCGTTGAATAATATATTGGAACAGCTATACTTATTCCTTCTGGTATATTATGCATCATAATAGCTATACTTAATTTGAGACCAAGAGCTATATTTTGATATGAACTTAAAAATGTTATTATTCCTTCGGGAAAATTATGGAGTAGTAAAGCAAGCATTGATAAGACCCCTACTCTATATAAGTCATTTTGTTTGTTATTAATTTTTTTATTTATATAATATATAATAATTATGCCTAATGTGAAAGCAATTAAAGCTAAAAAAGTTCCTTTAATAAGTTTATATTCTGTTAAGATAGCAAAAGTTGCTTCAGGGACTAATTCTAAAACTGATATTCCAATCATAATTGTCAGGGAAAAAGATAAGGCAAAAACAATAAATTTATTAATGTTTTCTCTTTGCCATTTATGGAAAATAACAAATGAACCTAGCACTGTTGATAAACCAGCTATACAACTAATGATAAGGGAAATTATAATTTGCATAATATCACCTTATTCATTATATGTTTCAAAATTATTTTAATGAAAATTTAGTGTTTTTTTCAGCGGCTAAGTATTCTTCTTCAGTAATTAATTTTAATCGTAATAAATCTTCTATTGACGATTCATAAAGTTCATTAATATCAAAATCATGCATAATTTTAGCTATTCCCCCTTCCCTATAGGCAATTTCGAGTTTTTCATTAGCAAAAGGGGTATTCAAAATATGGCTTATTTTAGCATAATTGGCTAGTTCTTCTTCATCATCAGTATTTTTTAACATTGTTGCTTCACTAGGCGTGATATAATTGTTTCCTTTAAAGCCAAAAATACTTTCTTGAAATAATGTATTATCAATGTCAGTTGTTTTTTCTTTCGGCAAATCTTGTTGATAAAAATTGCAATATTCTATTAAGATACTTCGAAGTTTCATATAATCTAATAAATGTTTTTTTAATAAATCTAAAATAAATAAATAATTTTTATTATCAATTTCTAATAATTTGCGTTTTAACCAAGGGTTTATTGCAGACTTTTGTCTAGCTAGGTAAAATTTTAATTGCGAGTTTTGAAGGATTGTTGTGATAATTTCAGTTACATAGGTACGATATATAGGACTATCTTCATATTGGATACTACGCATATTTTGTTCTACTTTTTTTTGACGGCTTTTAAGAAGAAAGTAAAGTCTTTCATATTGTTGGGGACTAAAAGCTTTTGGAACTTTAAATAAAGGTTCATAAATATTTACTTTAAATTCTTTGCTATTTTTAAAAAATTGAACTTTAACTATATAGATATTTTTATCTTTTAAAAAACTATTATTTTGAATAAAATCTTCTTTTTGATAATGAAAAGTTAATTCATCTATTTCTGTAATATCTTGATAATTTTTTAAAAAATCAATATTTTTCACTTGACCATTTTGTTCATACATAAAAAAATATTTGTTGCCCATTTATTTATCACCTCTTTTATTTTACTAAAAATACCAAACATTGGCAATGAAATTAAAGTATGGTTTTTTTAAAATTAATCATACTACTAATGGGAGGTAGGAAAAGATGAAAAAAAATAATCAAAATGAAAAAGAAAATCGTTCTAATAATTCTAGAAAAAATCAAAATCAACGTTCAAATTCTAGTAAAAGAGAAGAACAAAAAAACAGCAATGAAAGAAAAAACAGCGAAAGAAATAATAGAAAAGATTGTTAGTTTTAAAAGAAGAAACGGTTATTTGTTTCTTCTTTTGATAATGCTAAAATAAAATTGTAGGAAATGAATTAAATAAAAATGTCGGAAAACCTACAAAAATATTTTAGCATTT
>CANRJL010000108.1 GCA_947630935.1 uncultured Bacilli bacterium
TTTCTTTTTGAATTTTTTCAATCATGTCTTTGTCACCAACATAATCTGCTCCAGCTTTTTTAGCTTCTTCAGCAGCAACCCCTTTAGCAATAACTAAAATTCGCTTAGTCTTACCAGTACCATTTGGCAAAACAAATGAACCACGTAATTGTTGATCAGCTTTTTTAGGGTCAACATTCAATTTAATAGCAAAATCAACAGCACTATCAAACTTGGTAATATTTGTTTTTTTAACTAAATCGATTGCTTCAGTAACGCTATATAACTTATTTTTATCAACAAGTTTACTAGCTTCCACATATTTACGACCAAATTTTTTCATTTTTTTCCTCCTAACTGTGGTTTATTAGCGGACTATTTTAAAACATTATTCTTCAGTTTCTTCAGATTTTTCACCAATTACTTCAACTTCAGCACTAACATCTTCCTTAGATTCTGCTTCCATCTTTTCTAATTCTTCAGCTCTTTTTTCTCTTTCTGCTTCTTCTTTTTGAGCTTCTAAAGCTTGTTCAGCTAATTCAGCATCATTAACGCCCTTAATAGCAATCCCCATATTTCGAGCAGTACCTTCAATTATGTTCATTGCTCCTTCAATATCATTAGCGTTTAAATCAGGAAGTTTAGTTTCTGCAATAGACTTTAAATCTTCTTTACTTATAGTCGCAACAATTTCATTTGCTCCCTTTTTACTACCTTTATTAATCTTAGCAACTTTCTTTAATAGAAAAGCAGCTGGTGGAGTTTTAAGAACAAAATCAAATGAACGATCATCATAAACAGTTATTTCACAAGGAATAACATCGCCCATCTTATCTTTAGTTGCGTCATTAAATTTTTGACAAAAATCTTGAATATTAATACCCGCAGGGCCTAAAACTGTACCAACCGGTGGTGCAGGATTTGCTTTACCAGCAGGAATCTGTAAACCAATTTTTCTAACGACTTCTTTTGCCACGAAATCTCACTCCTTTCATTTAGATATGATAATTAACGTGTTAGTGGTCTGGGCAAGTCCGCTTTACTCCCCTCCACTTTGCCTTACATAAAAATATATGTAAATGCACTTAAGATATTAGCACAAATAACTAAAAAAAACAAGCGCTTTTCCTAATCAAAAGAAAAACACTTATTATATATATTTTAAAATAAACTTATCTGTTCATTTTTAGGAATAACTTTTTTATAGTCATTTATAATTGCATCCATATCAGTTAAAATATGATATTCACTACACTTATTTAAAAATAATTCTAACAAATGCCGATATTGCAATGTATTACATATATGTCGATTACCATACACAGTCATATAATCTTCTTTTAAACCTGGATATAATTGGTCTAAAGCGGCATAATAATAATCTCTTTGATTTGTCCTTAAAGTCATTCCCATCTTTGTATAAATAAACTTAGTTTTTGCTAACTTTCCTTTTTCAATAATAGCCTTAATAGTTTCTTCATTATCAGTTAAAAAAGGTAAAACAGGATTTAATAAAATTCCCGTATATATGCCATTTTCATTTAATTCTTTAACTAAAGCAAAGCGACGTGTCGCTGAAATTACTTTAGGTTCAATTTTTTTAGCTAAAGCATCATCATGAGTTGTTATTGAAACCTTAATAATAACACTATTTATTTCATTAATTTGTTTCAACAAATCTAAATCACGAATAATTAAATCACTCTTTGTGTCTATAGATACCCCAAATCCATATTTTAAAATTAATTTTAAAGCTCCTCTTGTTAACTCCAATTTTTCTTCTTCTAAATTATAAGGGTCAGACAAAGTACCAAACGAAACAACCCCTTTATATCCTTTACTTTTTAATTCTTCTTCCAAAATTTCTAGAGCATTTTCCTTAACCCGAATTTGGTCAAAATTTTTTATATGATAAGATTCACATCTTGAATTACAATAAATACAACCAAAAGAACAACCTTTATATAAGTTCATATGATAATCAATACCAAACCAACGATTTCCTTGGTCAGACTTTGTCATAATTGTTTTTGTTTTTATTTTTTCCATAAACCCACCTACTTCTTTTATTATATAATAAAATTGTTAAAAAGAAAAATATTCTTAAAAACCTACATATCGTCCCACTTTTATTCCAAAATAATTTTTTACTAAAATAATTCCCATATCACCACTTTGAACTGGAATATTTTTAATTGGATAAAACTGTTTTACGTTCTTTTCATTTAAATGAATTAGTTCTTCAAAGCCTGTATTATACGCACTTATCGGATAACCCATTAAAGCAATTCTTAATCTAACTGCCCCTTCATAAGTAAAAAAAGAATAATAAGTAATACCAAGTAACCCAACAAATATAATTAAAAAATAATTCTTTTTCTGTCTCAAAAAAACCTTAGCAGTCATATATATAAGAATCAAAAAAGTCAAAAATAAAAACCAAGGAATAACATTCTGAAATAAAGCAACTACCAAAAAAGCAAAATAACTTACATAAAACAGAATAAAACATAAAACTAAAAGCTTTTTAACATACTTTTTTTTAACTAAAAATAACAACTGATTACTAACAAATAAAAAGTAAAGTAAATTAATAATTACCCATAAAAGCATCAACCAAAAATTATTTGCAAAAGCATCTTCTAAATATAAAATAAAAGAATATGTAATATGCAAAGAAGGAATAATTATAAAAGATTGCCAAAAAATATAAAAAAGCATAAACATTCCCAAACGAATTGCTGTTTTAAGACGTTTCTTTTGCCATAATTCGATAATAATTAACAAATATACAAAACATAAAAGAAAAATTATTATCCGCATAAAAACACTTCCTCATAAAGCGATTATATCATATTTAATTAAATTATAGTAAATTTAAATTTAGCCAAAGAAAAAAGCTTTTAAAAAGGTTCTTAAGCATTAAGGGGTGATGAAGTAAAATTCATCATCTTTTTAGTTTTTCTAAATATGTT
>CANRJL010000109.1 GCA_947630935.1 uncultured Bacilli bacterium
AACTTGACATAAAAAAAGCCTTATTCCTAAAGGGCTAAACAACTATTTGATGAACCACCAACTGTCAAACTCCGGTGGCAGTAGTACATCACCATACACATTAAGTTTATAATTTTATTTGAATGTTTTCCATGCAATTTTAGCCAAAGAAAATTTACATCTTAAAAATTCCATGCTATAATGTTTTTACAATAGGGAGGGACTAGTATGAACTATGATGCAATAGTAATTGGTGCTGGAAATGGTGGTTTAGTTACAGCGTTAACACTACAAAAGAAAGGCCAAAAAGTTCTTCTTTTGGAAAAAAATAATGTACCTGGTGGTGTGGCTACTTCATTTAAAAGAGGTCGCTTTGAATTTGAAGCAAGCCTTCATGAGCTATGTCAATATGGTAAAAATGCAGATGGCGATTTAGCTAAATTATTCAAAGAACTAGGAGTAATCGATAAACTTCAAATGGTTGCAATTCCTGAAACTTTCCATGTAATCACTTTAGATACCAACGAAGAATATACTTTTCCTGTAGGAGTAGAAGCTTTTATTGCCCAAATGGAAGAATATGTTCCTAATTCTAAGAAAAGTATGGAAAACTTTTTTGAATTATGTGAAGAAGTAAAAGAAGCATTAGCTTATCTAAATTCTACAAATGGCCAACCTGATAAAAAAGTTTTAAAAACAAAATATCCTAATTTTATGATATGTGCATCTTATTCTTTAAATACTGTGTTAAAATCTTTAAAGATGCCTAAAAAAGCTCGCCAAATTTTGTCAACATATTGGACATATTTAGGAAGTCCATCATCAAAGATAAGTTTTGTCCATTATGCCAGTATGTTATATTCATATGTAAAAGACCAACCGGTAATTCCAATTAATAAATCACATGAAATATCTTTAACTTTATATGAAGAATTTTTAAAATTAGGAGGAGTAGGTAAATTCCTCACAGAAGTATCTAAAATAATAGTTGAAAATAATCAAGTCGAAGGAGTAGAAACAACTAAAAAAGAAATTTATTATGCTAAAACTATTATTTGTGATATTTCACCAAATCTTGTATATAGTAAATTAATAGATTCCACTTTGGTTCCAAAAAAAGCCCGGCAATTAACTAATTCTAGACAATTAGGAGCTAGAGGAGTATGCATTTATTTAGGTTTAAATAAGTCACCAGAAGAATTAGGTTTAACAAATTACTCATATTTTATATATCATACTTTAGATAGTAATAAAGAATTTAAGCGAATGCATCAATTAAAAAGTGATAATCTAGTTGGAGTTGTACTTAATAATGCCTATAAAGATGCTTCTCCTCAAAAAACAACTATTTTATATTTAACAAGTCTTATTTTTTCTTCAACTTTTTCTAAAATTGTTAATAAAGAAAATTACTTTTTATTAAAAGAAGCCTATGCTGAAAATTTAATTGATGTTTTTGAAACTGCTACTGGTTGTCAAATAAAAGATGCCATTGAAGAAATAGAAGTTGCTACACCTGTTACATTTGCTAGATATACCAATCAACCTGATGGCGTTATATATGGCTATTTAGCTACAGAGTGTGATAATTTATTACCACGTCTTATGAATATGGACAAAGAAAATTATATTGATGGTTTATTTTTTGCAGGTGGTTTTGGTCCACGTCTATCAGGCTATTCTTCAAGTTATCTTTCTGGCAATATGGTCGCATTAAAAGCTATGCAAAGAAAAGCAAAGGAGACTAACTAAAAATGAAGCTTAAAATAGGTTTAAATAAAGATTTAGATATGTTAAAATTTAAAAATTTAGGTTTAGAAAGAGAAAAAGCTATTAAAAATGCTTTTACTGATTCTATTACATTTTCTTATAAGGCTAATGAAATAGCAAAAGAAATACATAGAGAAAAAATCAAAGTTATTATTTCCAAAATCAAAGTAGAAACTATGGATACTAAAACATTCGTTTTAAAAGCTAAAGAAAAAGATTTACCAATTTTTAAAGCTGGTCAATACATTGTAATAGATGTTATGTATAATAATCGTTTATATAAAAGATGTTATTCCATCTCAAGTTCTCCTAAACAAAATACCTATGAAATTACGGTCAAAAGGGTTCGAAATGGCATTGTTTCAAATTATTTATTAAATGAAGTTAAAGAAGGTATGGAATTTACAATTCATGGTCCATTTGGCCAATTTACTTATAATGAAATCAGAGACAAAAACAATATTTTAGCTTTAGTTGGCGGAAGTGGAATAACGCCTATTATGTCTTTAGCAAGAGCTATTGATGATAAAGTTGAAGATTGTAATTTAACTATTTTATATGGCGAAAATAGAGAAAAAGATTTAATTTTTAAAAAAGAATTAGATGAATTAGAGAAAAAAAATAAAAAGATTAAGGTAGTTTATGTTTTAAGTGATGAAATAAATTCTATTTATGAAACAGGCTTTATTAGTAAAGAATTAATTGAATCATATGAAATTGGCCAATATTCTTATTTTATTTGTGGACCTCTTCATTTTTATCATCATTTAAATGAAATTTTTAAAGAATTAGATATTCCTAATAAATATATAAGACATGATATTTATAAAGAAAATGAATTAGAGTTGCGGCATGTAAAACATAATCTAACTGTTATTACGGAAGATGCTAAAATAACAATACCTTGTTTTGAAGACGAGCCTATAACTAAAGCCATGGAAGAAGGCAAAATAAATGCTCCCCGAAAATGTTTAGTTGGAGTCTGTGGCTATTGTCGAAGTAAATTAATAGATGGCAAGATAAAAACTGAAAATCAATCAGTAAGACAAGCTGATAAAAAATATAATTATATTCATCCATGCGTTAGTTATCCTCTTTCAGATATTACAATTAAATTATGTAAATAATTAAGGGAATAATAGCCCTTTTTTGGGTGTAAATTTTTTTCCGGGGTAAAATAGTAGTTATTGACTCAAATAGTC
>CANRJL010000110.1 GCA_947630935.1 uncultured Bacilli bacterium
TCGCTTCATTAAAAGAAATGACTATTCTTGAAGTAAAAGAATTAGTTGATGCAATGAAAGAAGAATTTGGAGTTGACCCAAGTGCTGTAGCAGTTGCTGCTGCTCCTAGTGCTGGTGCAGAAGCTGCAGAAGATGTTAATAAAACTGTAGTCTTAAAGAGTGCTGGTGGAAACAAAATTCAAGTTATTAAATTATTAAAAGAAATTACTGGGTTAGGTCTAGTTGAAGCTAAAGCTTTAGCTGATAATGGTGGAAATGTTAAAGAAAATGTTCCTGCTGAAGAAGCTAATGAATTAAAAGCTAAATTAGAAGAAGCCGGTGCTGAAGTAGAACTTGCTTAATCATGGAAATTAGAAAGAAATCTAATTTCTTTTTTTTATAAAATGTCTAGATTTACTTTCTGACAAATTCATGCTAAAATGATAGAAATTGGAGGTGTTACAATGCACTTAGAAAAAAGTTTAATTATTAAAATTATTATTTTTTTAGTTTTTGTTTTATTTATTTTAATGATTTTAATTGATTTTTTTCGCGCAAGAAATATGCAAAGACCATTAGTTTGTTTCAAAGAAATTACAGAGGAAAAATATAATGGAACTTATTATGAATGTACTAGTTTTGGTTATAAATTTTATACATTTACTAAAGAAGATAATTCAAAAGATTATGGGTTCCGTATTATTTTTTCTAAAGATCCAATTGCTGAAAAATATGGCGAGCAAAATGAATAATAATCGTGGTTGGGGTCTTAATGAAATGATTATTTTGTGTTGTATCTTGATTGGCTTTTTAATTTTAGCAGTAGTTATGATTAATCAGCTTTATACAGATTTACAAGATGTAGAACAAGATAATCAAAGACATTATGGTTATACATATAGTGAAATTGAAGCAAATATGGTAAATTCTGCTAAAAAATATTTTAAAAACAATAAGGAAGTGTTATATATTACTTCTGATGAATTACTTCAAAATAATTATATAACTAGTATTGAATTAACTCCTTATAAAAAAGGAGAACCTTGTATTGGATATGTTCAAGTGGAAGATGGTATTCATTTTAAAAGTTATATTAGTTGTGAAGAATATGAAACGAATGGATATTAGGTGATGCTTTAAAATATGAAAAAGTTAAAATTAATGACTATATTTTGGGGTTTTATTATTCTTTTAATTGTTATAGGACTAACAATTATTGGCTTTGTTTATAAAGGAAAATTAGTAAAATATGAAGAATTAGAGCAGAAATTGGAAAATGCTGTAAAAGAATATGTTGATGAAAAATTTTTATATCCTAATGAAGGTGAAAAAGTAAAAATTACTTTGCAAGAATTAATTAGTGAAAATAAGTTAGATTCTTTAAATTTGGAAAATGATTCTTGTGATGGCTATGGAATTGTATCTTTTAATGGTAATACTTTCGATTATAAAGTTTATTTAAAATGTGATTATTATCAGACAAAAAATTATAATAAAAATTAGTTTATTTATATAATTAAGATAAGCTATGATATTAAGTAAAATGTATAGTAATAAAGTTTGTTTTATATAATTTTAATTAAGCATGATATAATTTATTTATAAGTATGGTGATGAAATGATAAATGTAGAGAAAAAACTTATACTTAATAGATTAAAAACTAAATATCAAGATTTAGATGCTTTAAGGAAAATGAAAGAACAACTTGATTACTATTTTTTGGCTGGAGAAAATTATTACTTAGAAAAGAATAATTATCAACTTAATGATGAAGTAATTTTAAAAAAGGGTACTTTAATGCATGGGACATTTAAAAAAGGTAGTGAATTACAAGATATAAAAGAAAATGGGTTGCTTGCTAGTGTTTTAATAAATGACCGCCAATCAAAGTATCCAAGTGCAGTTGGTGTTTGGAACTTAAAGTGGGATATATCTTTAAAAGATTATATTAATTTTTATAGTGGTGGTACGATAGAAATGTTAAGTATGAGAGGGGAAAGAAAAACTAAAGTTATTCCATATAATGAAATGAAAAATATAATTGAAGAAATAAGTAGAGATGATTTTGTGTTTAGGTGGAAGATAGAACAAACTAAAGAAGCAAGATTTATGCCAAGTTTAGTTCAGAATAAAGTTCAAATTGCTTTTATAATTAATGGTAATAATGAATATATGGAAAATTTAAAAAAAGGGGATATTTTAAATCAAAATTATTTTGATGATAATATTGTTAGAAATTTTGTAAATAAAGATTATTATGAAAAATTTATTAAAGAACGTCAGAATAAGGATGATTTTTTTACTGATAGAGAAAGTGCGATTTTATTAGGAATACCACCTTGTTTTATTGAAGGTATCTTAGTAGGTAGAGAGTATGAAAAAGATACAAATGCTTTAAAAGAGATTAAAAAAATATTTCCAGAATGTTATATATGTAATTTAGATGGATTGGTAATTATGTTATAGAATGTGTGATGAATATGGATATATGTTATGAAAAAGAAAAATTTAAAGAATTAATCAAACAAAAGAAAATTTAAATGTGAAAGTATATATAATTTATGTTTAAAACTTACATTGTTTAAATTAATAAAGTTGATATAATTAATTTAGAAAGAAGGATGGTTATGGAATGGAAATATGTTGTATCTACAACTAATGAGAGTATTATTGAAGTGGAAGAAAAATTAGGCTATAGTTTTCCTAATGATTTTAAAGAATGTGTTTTAAAAAATAATTATGGAACTCCAGAAAAATATACATTTTACTTACCTAATGGCGAGCAAAAAGTATTTGGGTCATTATTATCATTTAATAAGGAAGATGAAGATTATATTATTAATTTTAATAAATTAGATAGTAATTTTGTTAATATAGCTTTAGACCCTTTTGGTAACTATATTGCCTATGAAAGAAAATCCAATGAAATTG
>CANRJL010000111.1 GCA_947630935.1 uncultured Bacilli bacterium
ACATTTGCCATGTATCAAGTGAGTAAAAGTTTTGAATTTATAAACGGTAAAGTAAATTATTATGGACACTCAGATGTCTACTTTGCCTACTATAATGGAAATACCTGGTTAGATGATATTCCTAAAGAAGGTAATGCTGAAAATCTAACCTTTGAAAAAGCTGTATGTGATAATGAAGCCGAAGTAGAATGGGACTATAGAGAATGGGCACCAAAAGTCAAAAACTTAACTAAAGCTAAAACGAGATGTTCACTATATTTCACTAAAGTAGATACTAAAATATGTAATGAAACAGGAAGTGGCAGTGCAGCCTGTAAAATAGCAACACTTGCTAAAAGTGATACAACCAATTTAGCCTATGACCATACCTATGATAATAATATTCGTTATATTGGAGCGAGCCCTAGTAACTATGTGACATTTAATAATGAATCATGGCGCATAATAGGAGTTATGAACAACATTAAAACGTCATTAGATGGCGAAGGTGAAAGTAGGTTGAAATTAATTCGAGCTACTAGTATTGGAACTATAGCATGGGATACAACTGGTAGTAGTAATGGTTCAAATAACTGGGCAAGACCATCCGATTTAAATACGTCCTTACAGGCTCGAAGTGAAGCAAGTAGTCCTTTAATAGATAGTGTTTTGTGGAATATTGGAGGAATTAGTAGTTATAGTAAAATCTCTAATATTTTTTATGAAGCAGAACGTGGAAATGTAACATATAATAATCAATCAAGTCTCTGGTTAGGAAAAGTAGGCTTGATGTATCCGAGTGACTATGGCTTTGCAGTCGGTGGAAGTGTCCGAGAAAATTGTTTAAATACATATCTAAAAAAATATGATACAATCAATTGCCATCTAAATGATTGGCTATTAACTGATGCGTATCAATGGACTTTAATTTCTATAACCAATACTTCGTATGGTATTTTTACTATATATCCTTTTGGTTACTTAGATGGAACTAATGCAAATAATTCTGCAAGTCTTACTGTACGACCAGTTGTCTACTTAAAATCATCCGTTAAAATAACTGGCGGAGCAGGAAGCAGTAGTTCACCATATACTTTAAGTTTATAAAATATTAAGTATATTATTCATATTTTTTCACATATTAATATTGGTGATAAAAATGAGTGAAAAAGAGTTATTGTATATTGAAGATATGCTTGGGCATTTAGAATATTTAAAAAAGCATTTAGAAATCAACATAGAATGTTTAACAACAAAGGAAAATATTCTAAAAAAAATTGATAAAAAAATAAGTAGTATGTACAAAAATTTCTATGATTTACTAGGAGGCGATAACTAATGGACGATAAAATACTTTTAGAAGGAATTTTATGGGATTTGAAAGTATTATCTGATTTGTGCTTACATGGCTCTATAGAATCTGGAGCAAAAAAAATAAATGAATTATTTAAAACTTCTTTAAAAGATATATTAGACTTGCAAAATGAGTTATTTAATATCATGGCTGAAGAAGGAATGTATAATGTTACAAATATTGAAAAGTCAAAAATTACTAAAGCCCAAGCAAAATACAAGCAAACTTTAGAAGGAGAATAATCCTTCTTTTTTCATATCTTTTTCACTAAAATTTCAAAAAAAAGTAATACTATATAAATGGTGAAGAAATGAAAAAAGTAAAAATTATAATAGGAATTTTATGTTTTTTTAGTACAATTATCCTTCTTTTAAAAATAATTTCTTCCAATATTACTAAAAGTATTGAAGAAAATTATGAAGAATTATCACTAAAAAGCTAGTATTTATCAATTGTTTTTGCTATAATAATGCACGTGAAAGGAAAAATATTCAAATAATTTAGAATAAATTAGGAAGGATTGTGGAAAAATGAAAAAATTGAAATTATTAATAATGTTAGCAGTAGTTAGTTTCTTATTACCCGTAGTAGCAAATGCTGAAGGAATCAAAAATATTTATATATTTAAAGGAAAAACTTGTGGTTTTTGTGCAAGTGCAATTGAGTTTTTTACAGATTTAAAAGAAGATAGTGAATATAAAGACAAATTTAACTTAATTGAATATGAAGTTTGGTATGATACTGAAAACAAAAATTTAGCTGAAAAAGTAGCTGAAAAAATGGGCGATGATTTTGATGGCGTCCCTTATATTATAATTGGCGACAAAACATTTAATGGCTATTCTTCAAGTTCCAATGATAGTATTAAATCAGCTATTGATGATTATTATAAAAATGACAATCTTGAAGATATAGTTTTAAAAGTTAAAGAAGACAATAATTTTAAAGTAACTGAAACAAATTCAACAGTCACCACTGAAGCAACTACAAGTGCCAAAAAAAAGAATGCTGATACTTATATTGCTATTGCTATAATTATAATTGCTATAATTGGTTTAGGATATGTAATTTATTTATCTCGAAAAGATGTTCAAAAAGTAAAGAAAGTTTCTGCTAAAAAAATAGAAGAAAAAAAAGAAGAACCAATTGCTGAAAAAACGGAAACTAAAAAAAGTCAAAATGCTTCAACAACAAAGACCAAAACAACGAATACAAACACTAGTAAGAAAAAAAATACTAGCAAAAATAAAAAAACAACTCAAAAAAATAAGAAGTAAATCACTTCGGTTCTTCCGGAAGTTTCCGGAAAGAAGTAGAAAGTAGATAGAAATATCTGCTTTTTACTTTATAGAAATAGAATCA
>CANRJL010000112.1 GCA_947630935.1 uncultured Bacilli bacterium
ATATGTTTGTATTTTATAATAGTTTATAATGAACAAAAAAAGTAAAAAAAATAAAATAAAAGTATTAACTCCACCTTCCAATGAAATTTCTACAACATCACCAAATGAAAATAAAAAGATAATATTTTCATTTGAATATTTTGATGAGAAAGAATCAGATTTCAGTATGAAGCAAATAGCAAGTCCTAAAGAGGTTATAAGACTTTATGAAAGTTTATTAAAGGCAATGAAAAATTATAGCCAAATAGATAGAAAAAAAATACATGATGAAAGAACATACAGTTCTTCTAACCATATACATTCTATAAAATGGCAAGATGAAAAATGTAGAAAGACATGTTTTACAAATCTTAATAAAAATTTAATGGAACAAATAAAAGAAGACTGTTGGCAACTAGGAATTACAACTAAATTTAGAATACATGGTTTTTTTATTGAAAATGTGTTTTATGTTGTATGGTTAGACCCATTACATAAACTTTATCCAATGGCAAAGTATAATACTAATTAAGATAATTTTCTCTAAATACATTAATAAATTCGATTCTAGAACCAATAAAACTTTCCCAGTATAATTGTCCCTTAATATGCCAAAGCTCTTGCCATTCTTTATTTATATGCATTTCTTGATGACATTTAAAACATAGCGGGATTACTAAATTATATTTTATAGAGTTTAATCTGTTTTTTCCAAAAAATATTTCATGTAAATTGTCTTTTTTAGAACCACATAAAATACAATGATCTAAATCATCAGTAAATACTGATTTTCTTTTTCTTTCTAAATTTGCAATACTAGAAGATTTTTTCCTTTTTTTCTGGTATTCTTTAAATTTACAATTATTACATTCTTTTATGCTGATTAATTTTTTATATTTTTTGCATTCTAAATTATGGTTAATTTTTTGTTTTAAATATATACAATTTTTCATTTTATATTCCTTTCATAATTACTCATTGAATTACTCAGAAATATCAAAAATATAAATAAAATTAAGTAAAATAATTGAAAATAAATAAAATAAGTACGATAAATACTAATATTAACTTTTTCTTGACTTAGGGGGGGGGGTATTATGTTATAATTTTTTCTATAAAAGATAGAAAAGAGAATAATATATGAAGCTAAAAAAGTTAGAAAAAAATAAGGTTAAAAAAGTATTGTTGTTAGTAATCTTTGGGATAGTATTTCTTGTAATAGGTATCTTTATAGATAAAACATTTTCGCTATATCAAGTGAGTAAAAGTTTTGAATTTGTAAATGGCAAAGTAAATTATTATGGACACTCAGATGTCTATTTTGCCTATTATAATAGAAACACTTGGTTAGAAGAAATGCCCAAACAAGGAAATAGTGAAAATTTAGGTTTTGAAAAAGCCGAGTGTGATAATAATACAACAGTAGAATGGAATGAAGAAAGATGGGCACCAATAGTATTAAATTTAACTAAAACAAAAACAAGATGTACCCTGTATTTTAGTAAAGCAACAGCTCCATTTCCAGGAAAGAAAATTCCAATAGCTGAAGCTGGAACAGATGGTTTATATAAAGTATATCATAATAATTTAAGTGAATTAAATAGTGAATGGAATAAAACAGAATATCGATATGCCGGAGTAAACCCAGATAATTATGTTAAATTTAACAATGAGTTATGGCGAATAATTGGTTTAGTTAATGTTCAAACAACTACTAGTGGTAGAGTAGAACAAAGAGTAAAGATAATCAGAACAAATGGCATAAGTGGTCAAAGAGATTTTGGAACCTATGCTTGGGATAGAGGTGGCTCAGGTTATTCTAATAATTGGACAACATCAAAACTAAAAGATATGCTAAATGGAATATATTATAATAGTGGAAAAGGAGAATGTTATACAGGAAATACTGGAGCTATAACAAGTCAAAGCACGTGTGATTTTAGTGGAAGTAGCGCCACATATCCCAAAGGTTTAGATGATACAGCAAAGAATATGATAGATAGTGAAGTAATATGGAACATTGGAGGAAATGCAGTGAGTGTAGCAACAGATGCATTTTATGAAAAAGAAAGAGGAACAACAGCATATAATAATGAATATCCAAATGTTTGGACAACAGCCAATGACGGGACATATCATAAAGGAATAGGCTTAATGTATCCGAGCGATTATGGTTATGCTGTAGGTGGAAGTGTCAGGAATACTTGTTTAAAAGCAAATTTACTTAATTATAATACAAATAATTGTTTTACAAATAATTGGTTAAAAGCAAGTAATGGATATCAGTGGTTGTTACCATCTGGTACTCATAACTCGATAGTTGCATTTGTTGTTTATTCTGATGGGTTAGTCGGCTACCTTTCTTCTTATTACGCATATGGAGTTTGGCCAACCGTATATATGAACTCATCAGTTAAAATAACGGGAGGAAGTGGGACTACTGGTTCACCGTATATCTTAAGTTTATAAAATAAAACTGTACTAAAAATATGCTAACACTCCAGTTCTCTCTTGACTCAGGGGGGGGGGTATTATGTTATAATTTTTTCTATAAAAGATAGAAAAGAGAATAATATATGAAGCTAAAAAGGTTAGAAAAA